>NZ_JBFPJH010000203.1:0-6008 GCF_040838255.1 Bacillus sp. C30
CAATAAATAAGTATCGTTATAAAAAGAAATATACGCTTGCTGACCACCATTAACGACATACTTGCAATACTTATATACTTCATCTTCATGTACACCTTTAATCGTAGTAAATATGATTGTACTTTCAAGATCATCAACGTCTACTTTCGTTTCTGCCCAATTCTTAATCTTCATGAACCTTCCAATTTTTGTTTTCTCATTTATTCTCTTACTTTTACCATATGTTATGTAACCGGAAATAAATGAAACATCAATTGTATCAGGACTTTTAAAAAGTTCAGTCAAAATCCCTCTTAATCCTCTCAAATTACCCTCAAATAATTCTATATCGAATCTAATTCTATTTTTCGCCTCCACTTGAAAAAATGGTGTAGCTGTCATGTCAGCAAAATTTACATCTAGTATTTTCATGCTTTCCATTTCATCAATTCCTCGCTTCATATAACAAAAAAGTGTCTATATCATTTAATATAGACACCCTTTCACATGTATAGTTTTAATAACAGCCTGTAAATTTAAAAATTTCATCAACTGCTTGCTTATACCCACCTGATTTTCGGAGAGACTCCTTCAAATTCAAAGCAGCTTCTTTACATGACGGATTATTTAATACTATTTCTACACTTTCACTTAGTTGATCCGCAGTTAATCCTTGCATTTGCAATTTAACTCCTGCCCCGAGACTCTCCACTTGCCTTGCGATTACTGGCTGATCTGCACTTTGCGGAATTACAACGAGTGGAACACCGTTATATATCCCTTCATGCGTACTGTTCATACCGCCGTGTGTAATAAATAGTTTCGTATATTTGAGAAGTTCAGTTTGTGGTACATAGTTTTTCACAATGAAGTTTTTAGGGATATTACCTAAATCACTTATTTCCGTTTTGTTGCCAATAGACATAACAAGTGTATGCTTACTATTCTCGAACGCCTTCATACAAAGTTTATAAAAATCAAGCGCTTCATTAAAAACAGTACCTAATGAAATGTAAATCAGGCTTTTTTCTTCAATTGAAGTGTAATCAAAACCTTCATTTTTCACTTGTGTAGAGATAGATGGACCCACAAATTTGAATGTTTCATTAAATGTATCCCCAAAAGGTTGGAACTCCTTAATTGTATACACAATAGTAAGTGAAGCTGGATTACAGAAAACTTCATACGGTGAGTTTATATTAACACCATATTTTTCTGTAATTCCATTAGTTAAGTTTTCAAAATCATTATGTATTCTATCCTGAACTTCCAGTGGGATATTTTTAGAAAGATGGTCTAACATTTGTTTAAATGATTTTTCATCTTGTGCAAAAGATGTGCATGAATTTATGGCTGGAAGATTAAGAATTTGGGCAATTAAGCGACCACAGCCAAACATCGAATCATGAATAATATAATCAAAATGTTCACCTTCAATTTGTTCTAGAACACTAGGTATTACAATATCAGCTGTATGTAGAAGGCCGTTTATTCTTTCCTGTAAATAATTTCGACCACCGGAAAGAAATGCTTTTATAAATTTTTCATCATCAATCGTTCGTACAGTAGCACCTGTCTTCTCAATACGCTCCCTGAAAGCCTCTATTGAAAAATAAACTACCTCTTCACCGCGAGAAATCAGTTCTTCTACAACATGTAATGTTGGATTTATATGTCCTTCTGATCCAGCGTTAATGAATAAAACACGTGCCATTCAAAACACTCCTTAAATTTTAAAATTTCTATGTTGTAAAGAGTATGGATACTTTCCATACTCTTTACGGAGTTATATGTATCATTTTCCTGCTAAATTGACCTAGCAAGCCTAAAACCGAGATCATCTATATGAAATGTAGGATGACTACGACGGCGACAAGTAGCACCGCACCCTCTCGCTTCTTCAGCCCAGCTACCGCCTCGGAAAATTCGGTACGATCCATATACCTTTTCATCATACAAATCATAACACCATTCCCAAACATTCCCTAACATATCATATACTCCCCATGCATTCGGTTCTTTTTTACCGACCTCATGAATTTTCCCAACCGAGTTTTTATTATACCAAGCTATCTTATCAAGTTCTCCATATGTATACCCAGTAGTCCCTGCTTTACATGCATATTGCCACTCTCCCTCAGAAGGTAATCGGTAGCCGTTGGACTCTACATTACAACTAACCTTTTGACCGCCATCACTAATAGAATAATATTCTTTTAATCCCGCTTTTTTTGAAAGTAAATTACAAAATATAATCACATCATTCCAAGAAGTATTAACAACGGGTTTATGATTGCCTAGAAAAGAATTTGATGATTCATTTATAACAGTATAATATAATTCCATCGTTACAGTATATTGCGCAAGAAGAAACGGCTTAATTTGGGCCTTCCATTCTCTTTTAATTCGATCGTCTCTTAAAACTATCTCCCCTGCTGGGATTTTTACCATATAAGAATCAATCAAGCGAATTATTTCATTCAATATTATTCCTCCATTCAAAATGGAACATAATTTAATGTTTTTAATGCACCAATTTATACTTACTGCACTTCCTTTATGAATCGTTGAACCTCATTTGGTGTTTTTAAAATAATAATTCTTTTATCCTTATTGAATTGATCGATTCTTTTTAAAATTGCAGGTCTTTTCGACTTAGGATATTCCCATATCCATTTGAAAAATTGCAAGTCAAATCTTTCTTCACATCCAGCCCCCATATCCGGTCTTGTTTTATTCCGATATTGCACAATTCTTTTAAAAGCACGATAAACACAAATTGTTCTATGAATATCAAGAAAGATAATTGTATCAGCTGCGTTAATTCTTATGTCCATTGTCCCGCCATAATTCCCATCAATAATCCACTTTTCCCCTTTAACTAATTCATTTTGAACCGTTCTTTGCTCCTCTTTCGGTACACCCTCCCAATTTGGTTTCCAAAATAGTGCATCAAGATGATGCACCTTAATATTTAATTTATTCCCTAACTGTTTTGCTAATGTAGATTTTCCTGAACCACCAGAACCTATTAATATTATTTTTTTCATAAATACCCCTTTTTACATCTTTTATTTCTTCCGTAGCATAAACTCACCAAGCATTCCTACTCCAACACCAATTGTGTAAGCCACTAAATCACTCCATAAAAATCCGTAACCTAATACGAGTCCACCTAAAGTCGTTGCGCGAATGCTATCAATCCATTCCGCATGGTACAATTGGCTAATTTCAATCCCGTAGCAAAATATCAAACTAATAAAAGCTAATTTCTTCATTTCTATTTTAGGAAACAAAAATCCGAATCCAGTAAAAATCATTAATGCCCATAAAGCATCACCTAAGTACTCATTTAACAAATCTGGTAACGCAAAAGCAAACTTTCTTGAACTAAGACCTAAAATAATAACAACTATAGTAAACACCGCATATAGTAATCTATTTCGTTTCGTATTCATTTCAAAATCCCCTAATATATAATGTAAAACTGCAAATAGCTAGTAAAATATAATCATTTTACTAGCTATTTATAGTCGACTTCACTTTGTATTTAATCCAATAACTCTTGCTGCTTTTTCTTTGAAAATGATTGTAATACTAAATCATACGACCAATCTATCATTTTATTAATTTGTTCTTGCCCCACATCCTTATGTATGTACACTGTATTCCAATGCTTTTTATTCATATGATATCCAGGAATTATTGTTTCTGGGTAATCTTCTCTTATTCGTAAAGAGAGTTCTGGATCACATTTTAATGTAATCGCAGCTTTTTCCCCTTCTTCATGGTTCACTATCGCAAATATTTTATTATTGAGCCTCATACATGTTGCACTCCAGCCATCTGGAGAATCCTCTGTCGCTTTTCTTTTCGATAAACAATACGCTCTTGTTGCATTCATTCTAATTGGCACCTCTTATTCTTTCACTATTTGATTACGATGCATCACAATTTGCTTCGTCGCTTTAAATTGCTGTTCACCATAAAACTTTATTAGTTTCTCGCCGCAAAATAGACTTACAATATCAATATGAGATATCTCTCGAAGTAACATTGTAAGCATCTTCTCACCAATACCTTTATTTCTTACACTCTCATGTACGACAACATCTTCAATATACGCCCGAAAAACACCGTCAGTAACAACTCTAGCAAATCCAATTAATTCGTTTTCTTCCCATACTCCAATAGCTATACTATTCTTTAACATTTTTTGAATATCGACTTCTTTTCTTTCTGGCCACCAACCTACAGAATCGTAAAGTTTCTTTATTTTTTCTACACAGATTGGTTGTTCATGTTGTAATCTATACGTGTACATTTTTTCTCCCCTCAACCAGTATACATAATATTATTATAATCTCTTTTCTAAAAAGTGTTGACTATGCCCTTTAGGATGATCTTCAACAACACCATATTCTCGGTATCCGTGCTTTTTATAAAAATCTGGTGCTTGGAAACTAAATGAATCTAGTAAAATAAGTCTACATCCTTTTTCCATCGCAATTCCTTCTATTTTATGTAACAATTGACTACCATAACCATCATGACGAACAGATTCATCAACCCATAAAAAATCTATATGAAGATGATAAAAATACATCGTTCCTGTTACCCCGCCAAAGATTTTTCCTTCCTCATCTTTCACTACAAAACTTACTTGTTCCATGGGCTGTTTTACTTCATCTGTTAAGATAGACATATTATATTGAATTACTTTATTTTTAATGTATTCACCTTCAGTGCGAGTACCGTTCTCTATGCTTTTCATATATTTCCTCCTTTCAACTTAGTAAGCTACATTTAATTTTTACTTCTTCTCTTTAATATACTGATGAATATAAATCCAGCATATGTAACAAATCATGAAAAACCAATTATCCCTGGTACAGAGACATCGCCTGTTCTCACATAACTTATAACGGCAAAACTAGCGATTAATAATAAAATAGATGGCCAAAATATAAGAGCTGTTTTTCTTCGTCTTTGTCTCGATGTACTTTCTTTCACTTCAGAAACACGTGTACCAAAAAGCAATACAATACAAATGAGAATCGCTGCAAAGTAAATAGTATCTAATGACAAAGTGCGATCGTATAGCGCAATTCCAACTTCAAGAGCAATAATCGTAAGGATTAAAATAATGATTGTTGGAGTCTTTAAGTTTCGTTTCAATCACTCACCCCTAACATAACTATATTCTTTGTATACGTACCTCAAAGCTTCTATAACGGTTTCATCAACTTGTTTATTATCAAATCGATTAGGTAAATCTCTTCCCCCAATTACATAAAGAAACGGAAATTCATGAAACATTCCTATTATACCAATATTTATTATAGCGGTGGATAAACCACCTGTCATATGAGCTAAATGATAATACGGTATCCCTTCATAATCACCTTGTTGCCTTACCATTCCATTAATAATGGGTTCCCATAATTCTGGTTCTGATTTATATCCTTGAAAAATATGCACTAAAAGTGAAAGAACTTGATTTAACTCTCCGACATTTTGCTCATCTCTAGGGTTTTCCTGTATATGAATCTTTGAAAAGTACGTTAAAACATTTTCTCTGACAGTTTCCCATCCTCCGCAGTGCATTACAACCGAGTGAGCAATATAACTGTCGTGGCAAGCTATCATTACTTCAACCGCTTTACTAAGTGTTAATGTAGTTCTTCCTTGTAAATGAGGATATAACTGCACACTATCCTCATTTGGATTAAACTTAATGTGATGAAGTGTATCATTCCAACTAATTAGTTTATCCTTTACCATCTTTGCTACTGTAAATCCAATTGCCACTTTTGCTGCTGATGCTAAAGGAACGTATAGCTCATTGTTATGGGTAGCGACTATATTTCCATTCTTTGTTGAATAAACAAGTATTCCAACTTGACCAATTTGTATTTCTTTTATTTTTTTAATGACAGCCTGCATATTCATCCCTCTTCTTATATCGTTTTATCATCTTCTCAAAATTCGATATAGAATATAAGAATCCTTTTTTGTTAAATGATAAT
>NZ_JBFPJH010000204.1:0-5994 GCF_040838255.1 Bacillus sp. C30
AGGAATCATCCTTTTTACATAGATTATACCCTAGATTTTAGACAGGTTCTAAAAGTAATGCAATTAAAATGGGGGTATGTTTCATATTAGAAGTATCAACTTTGCCACTTGCAGGGCTCTTAGTTGTTATATTCATGTATTGATTCTCCTCCTGTTTTTTACTTAAAAATCTTTAAATACACCGGAACACATGTAATATAATATACATATGTAGATTAAAAAGGGAGAATCAATTTAAAGCCATTGTATATTTAATCTACAAAAAAGGAGAATTGTAGATGAACGATAATGAAAAACAGCTTGATTTACGTATTAGACGTACACATAAATTACTTTGGGATTCCTTATTTGAATTAATGACGCAATCAAAACAAAAATATAGTTCCATCACGATTAACCAAATATGCGATTGCGCGATGGTACACCGAACAACCTTTTATAAACATTTTGAAGATAAAGATGCTTTATTAGCATTTGGATTTAAACGCTACAGCAAGATGATTGCTGGAATACCGATTTCAGATCGATTAAGTAAGCCATTTCAAGTGATGGAACAATTCCTACATCATGAAGAAATCGGGAAAATATTAGAGGCGCAAATGTCTGATGAACAATTTATTAGCCGTACACATTATTTAAGTCATGAAACGAGAAAACAAAAAACGGAAGCGTTAAATCAGCTGTGCAAAAATCATACGATGCCAAATGATTTAATCATTGAATTTTATTCAGGAGTAATTACATCATTAAGCGCGTGGTGGTTTCAAAACGGAAGAACAGTTTCTGCGGCAGAAATGGATAGGCACTTCCATCAACTCATTAATCGGGATATTTTTCAGTTTGAAAAGGAATAGTATTACAACTTTTAGATCATGTAATCAAATTGACCATAAAATAAGAATATGATATATTTTCGGTAGAATACTATTTAAGTATGACATCGAATAGAATTGCGTATATTAAAAGAAGAGATGCGCTAACATCTCTTCCCTAACTGCTACCGTATAGGGTGGTAGTTATTATAAGTTATTTCTTTTTACGAAACCCACTCTTTTGCTTCCTACGACGCGGAGTGGGTTTTTTGTTGTCCTTATCCGGAAGTTGCTTCCGCAAAAAATACGCTGAAACTTCACGTACAGTCGCTTTCACAAACTCTTTTACAAGATCAAACAAAAACTCCATATTATCACCTCCTTTCCTTCCAAATAGAAAGAAGGGATAACCACCCACCCTCACAATATGCAGCTAAATATATTTTACCAAACGATTGTAAAGATATTATGTAAACAAAACAAATGAAATTTTACATAGAAAAAAAGCCCATATGAAAATGGGCTTTTTGCATACTATTTATTCTCTTTTAACTTCTCTAACTCCCGCTGTACTTCTTCTTGCAAATTTTGCTCTAACACTTCTTGCTGATTAGGAGACTTTAAATTATAAAAATAGTTACTAGCAGCTGTTTCTGCTTCTAGTTTTTGCACATACGATTCAATGCGCGCAAAGCCTTTCGCTGTACTTTCTGTATGGAACGAATCAATTGCTCTGTTGCTTTCTTTGATCGCTTGCGCTGCGTTTAAACGTGAAACAAGAACTAGTTCTTTATATTGCAACTCTCCATATTTCTTTTGCAATTTGTCAATTTGTTCATAAATCGTTGCTGTTTGCTCTTTTGTTATTTCGTACTGCTTACGATATAGTTCCGCTTTTTTCTCATTTACAATCTTTTCTTGCAGGGCTAACTGCGCCATGTGATCTTCTTCGCGTGATACTGCAAGCTCAGCTTGGCGAGTTCTCTTCGTAATAAGAATATCCGTTTCTGAAATTAATGCTTCATACTTTTTTTCTAAATAATATTGGTGAGAAAGTGCTTTTTCAGCCTTCGTAATTTGCTGTTCTGTTTCGCGAAGATATTGCTTCAACATGCTAACAGGTTTTTCTATCTTATCTAACGTTTGATGCACATCCGCCACTACAATATTTTTAATACGTTTTAAAATACCCATTATTACTTCTCCTCCTTACGAATATTGCGTTCCCATTGATCTAAAATATCTACTTGTTTTTGTACTTGAAAATCGCTGTATAAATCTATATCAGTTGCCATTCTTTTCTCTTTTAATTTTTTATATGCCCAAACAATCGTTGCAACAAATGCAAGCATCGGAAGGACCGGTAATAAACCAATAACTAGGAGCAATATGCCTGTCCATTTTTTAACCGTATTCCCTTCAGACTTACGAAGGATTAACCAGCCGAAAAGAACAAATCCAAACGCTAACAGGAATGGTGTAAAGAATAAACCTTCAGACTCTTTTTCATGGTGTTTTTCATGATGCTGATTTCTCTCAAAGTTATTAAACTTTTCTTTTTGCGTAACGAAAGCTTCTCTTTCTTTATCGTGAGAAACAGTATATGCCGCTTGCTTATGCTTCTCATGATCCCACCTTTCAAACTTCATACTATGTAATCCAAACAATAGTAATGCTAGAAGTAATGGAAGGATCAAAATCCATTTTAACCAACGTAATTTTTTACGTTTATTCTTTTTCATCTGTTCACCACCATGTATCATTCGTTTTGAGATAAGCAAAAAATGTATTACCTCCCTTTACCTTTGATACATATGAGTGTAAAACTTAGACGTGAGAAGAGCATGAAAGAAACATGATGAATATATGAGAAATATCTAAAATTTTTCTCATAATTATTCCAAAACGAAAAAAACCAAATTCTCCATATAAAGTGAAACTTTAATCAGTGGGGGTTTTGTCCATCCCCCACTGATTATTAGCCCACACCAATCGAGCTTTTACGGGCAGTTATCTCCCACCTAACTTCCTCGCATTCACCGAATTTTGAGGTGGGAGTCTTACTGCCCGTTAATGCGGGACCAAATAGAGAAATTGGGTTCTTTTTCATTATTTCTATTCACTTTAGAAACTCACATACTAATCTTCTTCAGATCCGCACTTTCAATAATTAAATGGAGAAAAAAACGTCGATGAATTTTCATTCCAAATATTCAGAATTAATATTAAAAAAAAACGATAGGGATAGGGGTATGGAATCATAAATTATACATAACGAGGGAATAGAAATGAAAATTCAATTAAAAGCTGATTTAATGCTACTACTAGTTACATTTTTTTGGGGTGCATCCATCCTACTTACAAAGCTTGGACTTGATGGCATAGAAGAATATAATTTAATCGCATTACGATTTATTATTGCCTTTCTTTTATCAGGTTTAATATTTTACAAACACTTATTCAAAGTCGATTTTAAAACTGTAAAATATGCTTTTATACTAGCTTCCGTTTTATTTATCGTCTATATTTTCGCGACTTTCGGTACAAAGTATACAAGTGTCTCTAATGCTGGTTTCTTACTATGTCTCACAGTCATTTTCATTCCGATATTATCAGCGATATTTTTAAAACACATTCCTGAAAAGAAAGTTATATTAGGAATTGTGTTAACGATAATAGGAATCGGCTTATTAACATTAACTAGCGAATTCAAGATCGGTAACGGCGATATATTTTGCATATTGTCTGCTTTATTTTATGCCATTCATGTCATCATTACTGGAAACGTAACAAAACATGTGAACTCGATTGCGCTCGGGGTCATACAACTCGGTTTCGTCGGCCTATTTAGTCTTATTTTTTCATTAGTGATGGAAACCCCAAAACTGCCTAGCACGATCAACTCATGGCTAATCATCTTAGCCTTAAGCATATTTTGTACCGCAGTCGCTTTCATCGTGCAAGTTATCGCCCAGCAATACACGACGCCCACACATACGGGACTTATCTTTTCACTAGAACCTGTCTTTTCGGCAGGGTTTGCTTTCGTTTTCACAGGTGAAACACTCACAGGGAAAGGGTATTTAGGGGCGACACTTATATTGTTGAGTGTGTTGATTGCTGAGGTGGATTTTAAGAGTTTGTTGAGGCCTAATTATAAGAAGAATATAGAGTAAACATTTCACTATGATCAATAAACATACCCCAGAAAAAATATGAGTTTATATTATTTTCATTCTCTTCACTTAGATTTTCTTTTAAATGAGATTTTTTTAGATGCTATCTTCGAATAAGGTAGCATCTAAAAAATGTTAAAAGAAATTTGCCCCTAGTATCTTCTTATATTTTATGTAGCCTTCATATTTGACCTTTTCTACGTTCTTTGAAGTAAAGATGTTCAAAATTACTTACTGAATATAGTCATACAGATTTTTCGCTAACAATAAACAAGTTACTGTAATGAAAAGAGCACGAACATACCCGCTTCCTTTTTTTATAGCAAATTTGGAGCCAACAATCCCTCCAGCAATTTGAGCAATCCCCATTATAAAACCATACACATAGTTTACTTGCCCTACATACATAAACATCAACAATGCACCAACATTACTTCCTAAATTAAGAAGCTTCGCATTACCTGCTGCTTTTAAAAAATCATACCCAATAAATAAAAGAGAAAACATTAAAAACGAACCTGTGCCAGGACCTAAAAATCCATCATAAAAACCAATAGCAAAAACAAAAAAAGTAAAGATAATGACGTGTCGACCAGACAATTTTTTATGAGTGGAAATACTACCCCAATCCTTTTTGAATATCGTATAAATAGCAACCGCACCAAGCATGATCAGCATCAATGGCTTCAGTACTTCTGGGTTCATTAAATGAACGGTCCCTGCTCCTATTATGGAACCTATGAAAGTGAGTGGAAATAATTTAAACGCCGATTTCAAATCAAGATTACCAGAACGATAAAACACAATATTACTAGTTGCACACCCCATTGTCGACGCTAGTTTATTCGTAGCTACTGCACTTGCTGGATTCAGTCCTGTAAATAATAAAGCGGGTAAGGCAATGAGTCCTCCACCACCTACAACTGAATCAATAAATGCAGCTAAAAATCCAAAAGCAATCAAAATAATTAATACTGATGGGTCTAAATAAAAATCCATACTATTAACCTCCCCTTTAGTGACTATCCGAATAGTAACTAATAATTTGCTAAATGTAAACAGTTATTGTAACGTTGAAATATAAAAGCAAACATCGGAGGACGAAAAAAGTGGACTACATAGTGCAACAGCTTAAAAAAATTGGTTTTAATGAATATGAAGCTAAATCTTATGTATCTCTTGTTAAACAGGGGCCTGTCACAGCCTACCAAGTGAGTAAGGATTCGGGTATCCCAAGAGCACGAATTTACGAGATTTTGGGTAACCTTGTAGAAAAAGGAATTGTCATGAAAGAAGAAATAAATGACACCACTCGCTATTCACCTCTACCTGTTGAAATCTTTTTACAAAAGGCACAATCAGAATGGCAGTCTACTTATGAAGGAATCAGTGATTCATTAAAAAAACTAGAAACTTTCGAGGAAAAAACAGATAATCGAGTGATTACTTTAAAAGACAATAAAACAATAATTAGCTACTGTCAGGCATTAATAAAAAAAGCCCAAAAACGTATTGTCATTTCAATGTGGGATGAGATGTATGAAGCGTTAAAAGAGGAACTATCTGAGGTAGCTGATAAAGTCACAGTACAAGGTATTACCCTGCATGTTGAAAATCCCATTAAAAATTTAGAAGCCCATCGTATAACACCTTATACAGAAACCCTGTCTACAGAACATTGGTTTATTTTATCGATAGATTCTAAAGAGATGATTTATGGACCATCACTTGAGGAGCGCAATATTGCTTTTTATACAGATGATCCCGTTCATATATACCTATTAGAGGATTATGTATGGCATGATGTTTTAGTGAATCGACTTGTACAACGTAGCCAAGATGATTTGGAGCAATGGATTACTACAGAGCGAAAATCCTTCTTTATGGAAAAATAAGAAACATATTCAAAGAATCAAAAAATAAAGCATAAGTTAATGAAATAGAAAACTTATGCTTTATTTACCTCTATCCAAATAAAGCAAAAAGCTAGGGATACTCCCTTAACA
>NZ_JBFPJH010000205.1:0-5989 GCF_040838255.1 Bacillus sp. C30
GTATAACAAAAATGAATAGTATTGTGAATAAAAAGAATATTACAATGATTTTTTGGGGTTTTAGTTAAAAATCTTCGAAAATATGATTATTGTATTTCGAGGGGCTCCTTATAAATCTTAGCTATATATTTTACAAAATCAATGACGGGATAGTGTATGAGTGAACGATGCTGCGCAAAACGAACCCCTTCTTTTTCCATTTCCCAAATGATTTGTTCAATTTCCAACTCTTTTTGTTGTATTCTATTATAATTTTGATATACAATGTTTTTCCATTTATAAGAAGAACCGTGAAAATAACTCTCTCCTTTTACCGTGTGACTGAATATTATTTCTATTTTTTCTCTACGTTGTTTTTCCTTCATATGCGCTCCCGTTGACTGCATGTTTATCGCCTCTTCCCTTTGTGTTGTATACTGTTTCACAAAATTCGGTCTAAATTATCATAGTCAATGTACATTGTTCTTGTTGGGAATTGTCGTTTAAGGCTATCTCATCAACTGTATTTGTTTTTCAAGCGCTTAATCTAATATATTGGATCTTACGTCTAAATAAGTTGATAGTGTGTATAAAATACTATCAATCTTTATTATAAAACGATTCTTTATAGGCATGCACCTTTTTACACTCAACAAGATTTACAACATGACGACTATCTTCATCCATGAATGTTATCCTCAGTATCGCTTTTTATATGAAAAAATCATATAAAAACATAGCGCTCTTAAAGAATTTTGTTACAAATTTATTATGTTTGACTTTAAAAAAGGAACGTAATATTTATTTGTAGAAAATTTTAAGAGTAAAAATAGAATGACTATTTATATGATAAGAAAAGGGGGCACTTATAGATGATAACAAATGATTTAGATTTCCGATTAGAACCACGTTTAAAAGAACTGTATGAACAACATAAAATAAGAGCGCAGAAGATAGACTGGGGTTATCATGAGTTTTTACCATGGGATAAGGGAATGGACTTTAAAAGAGTTCCTTGGGATGAAAGTCAAGTTACTCTTCCTTCTGGTGTAATTACGGCCATTGAA
Source organism: Bacillus sp. C30 (assembly GCF_040838255.1). NCBI lineage: Bacteria > Bacillati > Bacillota > Bacilli > Caryophanales > Bacillaceae > Bacillus > Bacillus sp. C30. Next base: position 1,047 of record NZ_JBFPJH010000205.1, read on the forward strand.
ACAGCTTTATTAACAGAAGTGAATTTACCATGGTTTACAACGTATTAATCTGCGACTTTTAAAGGGTCCCTTTCTGTTATTACAGACTTTATTCATGCTTGGACTTCAGAAGAGGATCAACATTCGAATTTATTGGAGACATATTTACTACTCACTCGAAGTGTGAATCCCAAACGATTACATGAATTAATAAAGTCAGTCGTTGAGGGGGGATTTGAGCCCGATTTTCACACACCCATCGAAGCAATGACGTATACGACGCTACAAGAACTTGCAACGATGGTGTTTTACAATAATGTAGCTAAGGTTGCAAGTAAGCATGATCCAGATCTTGCTACATTATTACGCCGTCTTGCAAAAGATGAAACTCTTCATTATGCATTTTATGGAGACGTCATTCGAACACATTTGGAATTGGAACCTAATTATTGCTATCATATTGCCAATGTGATTATGAATTTTAAAATTCCAGGTGCTGTCATGCCTGATTTTGAAAATCGAATGGCTGTGATTGCAAAAGAAGCTAACTATGGCCCACTACAATATTTTGATCAAGTACTTGATGTAGTGGTTGATTATTGGGGGTTAAAAGACTTACGACCAATTGCACCTCTAGCTGAAAAAGCAAGAATTGAGATTTTGGAGTACCACACAAGATTGAAAAAAATACGGGATCGATTTGGTCGTTTTCAAGGGAAAACTGATCTACGTTAATGAGTAGAGGTTTCAGAATATACGCGGGGAAATTCCCCTTCCCTTTATTGGAAATCGGACACGCTCCCTATTGTTTTGGTGCTGTTTTTATTTAATTTGATTTTTAAAGAAAAAGTAGTTGACACCAAAAATAAATTTATGATATTATAAAATATTTGATAAAAAATCACATATATGTTAAGGTTGAGAAGGTTACCATATATGGAGGTGGATTATATGTTTCAAATTGGCGATAACATTGTTTATCCAATGCACGGAGCAGGTATAATTGAAGCCATAGAAGAAAAAGAATTCTCAGGGAAAAAACAACAGTATTTTGTTATAAAAATGTCAATCAGTAATATGAAAGTCATGATTCCTATGGGAAAAATATTAAGTTCGAGTATACGCCCAGTTACTGATATACTTGCATTAAAAAACATTATATACATTTTTCAGCATGGAGAATCAGATAAATTACTGTCGTGGAAACAAAGGTATAAAGTGAACACGGACAAAATAAAAACGGGTGAAATACAAGAAGGTGCTGAAGTTGTACGGGATTTAATGCGTATGAAGAAAGAAAAGGCACTGAATACAAGCGAAAAAAAAATGTTGGATAACGCACATGATTTTTTGATTAGTGAACTAGGATTAATTAAAGGGATCACTGAAAATCAAATAAAAAGTTTCTGTTAAGGTTCATTATAGATAATGTATTACCTCCCCCGAAAATATCCTGAATTTTCCGGTAATATGATTATTATTAAAAGTAAATCATTTCAAAGACATTCAACTTCTTCAACTCACTTTTAGAGTAGGAACCTCTTTTGTTATTACTTCAATCTAATCCATTTTTATTTTTAAATTTCTTTTACGAACGTTCGAAGTTTCATCAAATAACTCGATTAAATAGTCACTTGATTTTTGCAATCCTAATTCACACTGGCACGGACAAGGATCCGTAAGGATGAAAGAGAGGTAGGGCTTTCATTGTTTTAGGTAATATACTATCTAAGTCATTATTTCTAGAAGAAAAAACAATCAATCTCACCGCTATCTTTAAGAGTTTCTTACATCTACTGAGACAGTGAATAGTAATTGTTTATCTTCTTTACGTAAAATTGATAAACGAACTGGTAACACCATATGGTCAACTACAAAAAATGGTTTCCAGACCAGGAAACCATTTTAAATTTCATTTACATACAATAGTAAATTAAGCAGTAAGAAGGAGTGCACACATGAAAAAAATGTTAACAAAAGAATTAAGTAATGAATTAAAGAAGCGGGAAGGGATCATTTCTATTACGGTTGAGCCTTATGAAAAAATCGAAGTTGGTGGAATTCGTGTAGATGGACCAGCTGTTATTCTAATTAATCAAGAATCGCTAAAAATAGTTGAATGAACGAAGAAAAGGATCAGCCTTTACGAGAAGGGAAGATCCTTTTTGTTTGCTGCAGCTAATATGGGATATACATAACTTTTATCTGATGTGTTGAGGGTAAAAGGAAGGAGAGGGTAGGGATTATCATGGTGGAAAGCTTAATATTGGTAGGATTTCTTTTTACGTTATATAAATTAGTTGATAAAAAAACAAACTAATTATTTAAAACGATATATTGTTTCCTTTTTAAGGGCGAGATTTATTTGATAGTGAAATGGATAATTTAAAGGAGGAATTTAGATGGATGCAAGGAAAGAACGCATAAAATACAAGAAGATGTCAAAGAACTATGACCGTATTTAGTTTCGTTTCTCCTATTAATTGTACTTGTTTATAGTAGTGTGATTATCATAGGAGCTACAGGGGGAAAATATGGAGTGTTTTTGTTGTTAGCAATTTTACTTAACGCACGTATTATTAAAGAATCTCAAAAAAAGTATGAGCAGTATTCTAACAAAGCGCGTATTTAAAATGATACATATCTTGAAAGGAACAACCTGGATGTACATTCAAAGTATACCTATATTATCACCTATTAACTAGTAAAAGTAACCTTATATAAATAATTTTTTAGCAATTTAGGCTTAGTCACAGGGTTCGTGCTGTAAACCGCAAAGTAAACTTATCAAATCATATAAAATAAGTGAATAGGTTACCAAAAAACATAATTTTTGTAACTCTTTGAATCTTAATTAAGGTGCTTAATATCAATGGCATGCAATCTTGCCAAAAATAATCACCAAAATGATTACCATAAATCTTTTTCAAAAGTATACGGTGCACTTTTAAAAATTTTATCGGTTTATACTTTGCGGTCTATGACAGCAACCCTGTGACTAAGCCATTTAGGAATAGAAAACGTATCTTATCAAAATGTTATTTTCTTTCATATAATGAATTATCCTTCTAGCATATTTATAAGATTTATATCATATATTAAGAGAAAGAATGTAAGTTAGAAAGGAGTCTTATAGAATGAGTTATTTGGAGAGCCACGTACAGTTAGCGCACCATTATAAAAAACTATAAAAAATTACAAATAAATTATAAAAGGAGGTGAACCCGTTCCATTTGTTTCGTGATTTGGGTACAATACAGTTACCTACAGTGAATCTAGGGTATTGCGTAAGTGATACCGGCATTGGGTAGAACCATGATAGTGTGTAGGCTCGAAACCTGATAGGCGAAAACCAAGCCAATAAAAGAAAAGTTGAGAATGATCACTTTACACGATAGCTCAACTATGCAGGATTCGTTGTATCCGAATTTACGCCCTTGGAGTGTTATGCCAAACGAAAGTAGCTTCGGCAAAATCGGACACGGAGAATAGGGAAGCAAACAAACTTTATATAGTTTTATAAGGTTTTGGCAACGGGAAATGACTTCAGTGAACAAAATATGGTAAGTGTACCTAATTCCTACGTATATCAGACATTACAATCAGCAATTGGTAAACATGTGGTCATTGAAACTGTAAGAGGTAATGTAAGAAGAAAGTTAAAGGATGTGAAACCAGATCATTTGCTCATTGAATATACGGTACCGTATATTGTACGCATTCAACAAATTGTATGGATTATGCCAAACCAAATAAAAACACAGGGTTTTATCTCTGTGTTTCTTCAAATTTTCGTTTTTGGATATATGCTTGAGCATGGATAATTTCTTTCTGAAGTTCTTTTAATTCTTCCATTGATCCGGATTCAATCCTCATGTAAGTAGTAACTAGGCCAATCATCATATCCATCTTCTCTACTATATTTTGAATGACCTGTTCAGATTGCTCTTTTTTAGGGTGTTGTATTGCTATTAATACATTTTCTATATAATTGTGCTTTCTTTGCTGGATATCATTAATAAACTGTTTTGTGTTTGAGCTCATTTGTTTTTCCTCCGTTTTGTATATATTTCCATTCTATCATATTTGAATAGAAAATATTGGATTCCCCTAAATTCACATCTGTCTCGTACATCTCCTCAAATATACAAACTAATTCCTTAACGTACAGGGAACCGGATAAAATGTGTCTAAATTATGTCTAAACGTACAATTTTCTTTTTTTGATATGGTGACCCCATGCCCATCAACTTAAGAGTGAAAACAAACTGAGTTTTCGTCTCATCAGATTAAAACCTTCCTAAAATAGGAGTATACTCTTAAAAATACGCATATCAAATAAACCCTAACGGGTTTCATTTTTTAAATTATGCAGCTTTCTTTTGTTTTTTCAATCCATTATACTCATAGACAACACCCATGATATCAAAGACAGTCTTCTTCTCATATCGATGAGATTTCCGTCCGTTTTGTTGTAGAAGGTGGAACAGACGAATTAGAAGCTTTGTTATCTCTTGGGTGTTTTTCTGTATGGATTGATAGAGAAGAAATAGGTGATCTTGGATCATTCCAATTGCTTTATACTCACTCAATTCTTTTTGCTTCTTTTGTAACAAAAGTTGACGCATTTTAAACATGGTAGAAGAACATAAGAAAATAGCGATTAGCTTTCCATATAGTTGGCACTCTAATCGTTCCTTTTTGACATCCCGACATTTCTCGATTTCAAAAAGGGATTTCCACGTCTTGAATACAATTTCTATCTGCCAGCGTAAAGAATACAGTTCATGAACTTGTTCCATAGGAACCCACTCCCATGGAGTGTTTGTCACATATACATTCGTGTTTAACTTTAAACGAGAGATATAATAGCTACCCCGTTGATCCATTTGGTCTAAGAACCTGTCTGAAATCTAGGGTATAATCTATGTAAAAAGGATGATTCCTATGATACACAATTATAC
>NZ_JBFPJH010000206.1:0-5988 GCF_040838255.1 Bacillus sp. C30
GTCAAATAACGGATGAGGAACAAATATAAGAATGGTTGAATATTGTAAAAATTAGCGTGTATAAGAAGGTTTTTTTCTTAAGGATGCGAATACAATTATAGGGTATGAGTTTTAGGATGGAGAGTGGAAATGTTGCGTTTTGTAACGGCGAAGAAAGAAGAAAAAGTATTTGTAGGTATTGTGGATGAAGAGGAAGAAAAGGTATTACATTTAAGAGAAGCGCAAAGACAAAAAGGGGAAAAGGTTACTATCCCAATTACCATGTTAGAGTGTATTGAAAGAGGAAGCGAATGTCTTGAGAAAGTGTACGATATTGTAAATTGGGCGAAGGAAAATGCGGGATCGGCGTATTATCCGTTAGCAGAGGTGAAAATATTAGCACCGATTCCAAGGCCGAGAAAAAATATTCTTTGTGTTGGAAAGAACTATCGTGAGCATGCGGTAGAAATGGGCGGAGTAGAGTCTATCCCTGAAAATATAATGATTTTTACAAAGGCGCCAACAACAGTGATTGGAATTGATGAGCAAATTAATGGTCACCCTCACGCGACGAATGAACTTGATTACGAAGGTGAACTAGCAATCGTTATCGGTAAGCGAGGGAAACAAATAAAAATAGAAAAAGCTCTTGATCATGTTTTTGGATATACAGTTATAAATGATGTAACTGCTCGGGATATTCAAAGGAAACATAAACAATTTTTCCTAGGGAAAAGTTTCGATACATTTTGTCCGATGGGACCGTATTTAATTCATAAATCGATGGTTAGAACGCCGAATGCATTACACGTTGAAACAGTGGTAAATGGAGAAGTAAGGCAAACTTCAAATACGAGAGAAATGATTTTTTCAGTAGAAGAAATTATTTCAACTATAAGTAAAGGCATGACATTAGAGCCAGGAGATATCATTGCAACAGGGACACCAGCTGGTGTTGGTAAAGGTTTTACACCACCGAAGTTTTTACATGCTGGTGATGAAGTTGTTATTACAGTAGAGGGAATTGGTACGTTAAGAAATATAGTGAAATGAAAAAAGAGCTATCTTGTGAAAAGATAGCTCTTTTCTATGGGCGTGGATTAACGGAGTAATCTATGATGGCGAAAATATACAATCCGATTAATGCTAAAGTACAAATTCCAATTAGCATAACTGCAAGTGCGCTTCTCTCACGGCCAAAACCGATAATTGTAAGGAAAACAGCAGCCCAAAATGATGTTTTGAGTAGTGTGAATGTATTAGGAGTTGAATAATGGCTGAGTAAAGTTGTAGATAATATGAAGCCGATGAATGTCATAGAAATAAAAATTGTAGCTAAATTATTAATGTGTTTACCGTATTTCAATAGCATACAGTTACCCCCTTTTTAAATAAAAACAGAATATTCAATTTTATTTTACGATAAACTACTAAAAAAAGAAAGAGGTTGTCCTATATTTAGGACAACCTCACTATGATTAAGATAGTACAGCTTTAATTTTTTGGAACGCCCACTCTAAATCTTCTTCAGAGATTACTAGAGGTGGTGCAATACGAATTACGTTTTCGTGTGTTTCTTTACATAATAGACCAGCTGCTTTTAGTTGTTCACAGTAAGGACGAGCTGGCTCGTTTAATTCGATACCGATGAATAAACCTTTACCGCGAATGTCAGTAATCATTGGGTTATCAATTTCTTTTAATTGCCCAACTAGTTTTTCTCCTAATTGAAGAGAACGCTCTGTTAATTTTTCTTCTTCTAATACTTCAAGAGCTGCAATAGAAACAGCACATGCAAGTGGGTTACCACCGAATGTAGAACCGTGAGAACCTGGCTCGAATACACCTAAAATGTCGCTGTTTGCTGCAACACAAGAGATTGGGAATACGCCGCCGCCAAGTGCTTTACCAAGTATGTACATGTCAGGAGTTACATTGTCCCAGTCGCAAGCAAATACTTTACCTGTACGGCCTAAGCCTGTTTGGATTTCATCTGCTACGAATAAAACGTTTTCTTTTTTACATACTTCAAAAGCTTCTTGTAAGAAACCAGCTGGTGGAATGTTAATTCCTGCTTCACCTTGGATTGGCTCTAAAATGAATGCAGCTGTATTTGGTGTAATCGCAGCTTTTAACGCTTCTAAATCACCATAAGGAATTACAATAATGCCAGGAAGCATTGGACCGAAGCCGCGCTTGTACTCTTCGTTTGATGACATAGAAACAGCACCCATTGTACGTCCGTGGAAGTTATCTTCACAAACGATGATTTCTGCACGGTTTGCTTCTACCTTTTTCACATCATAAGCCCAGCGACGAGCTGTTTTAATTGCAGTTTCAACAGCCTCTGCACCTGTATTCATAGGAAGTACCATATTTTTATTTGTTAGTTTCGCAACTTTTTCGTACCAAGGACCTAATTGATCGCTATGGAAAGCACGAGAAGTTAACGTCACTCGATTAGCTTGGTCAATTAAAGCGTTAATGATTTTTGGATGACGATGACCTTGGTTTACTGCAGAATATGCACTTAATAAGTCCATATAGCGGTTTCCTTCAGGATCTTCTACCCAAACGCCTTCTGCTTTAGAAATAACGATTGGAAGTGGATGGTAGTTATTTGCCCCGTATGTGTCTGTAAGTTCGATAATATCCTTAGTTTGAATCATGATTGTTCCCCCTTTTGTTATTACAAGAAGTTTGTAAATACTCTAAATATTATATCATTTAAATATAAAAAAGCGAAACATTTCCTGAAAATAAATGAACATGTTATCATATAGAGTGAAAAAGTGTGAAAAGAGGAGGCAGGGATACGATGGTACATATGCATATTACAGCATGGGCGTTAGGATTAATTTTATTCTTCGTTGCGTATTCACTTTATTCAGCAGGAAGAAAAGGTAAAGGTGTACATATGGGGCTTCGCCTTATGTACATTATCATTATTGTGACAGGTTTCATGTTGTACATGAGTATTGTGAAGACGGCAACAGGTAGCATGCACATGTGGTACGGCATGAAAATGCTAGCTGGTATATTAGTAATCGCTGGAATGGAAATGGTTCTTGTGAAAATGAGCAAGAACAAAGCAACAGGGGCATTTTGGGGATTATTTATTGTTGCACTAGTAGCGGTATTTTACTTAGGACTAAAATTACCGCTTGGCTGGTACGTATTCAAATAAAAATAAAACCACCTTATAATCTCACATGTTTGGGAGATTATAAGGTGGTTTTTTACTTTATGTCGCATCGATATGTAACTCTTCTCCGTTTACTTTCGTAAATCGCAAAATATTTTTATTAGAGGAAGAGTGGCGTACAAAATGATGCTGCAATGTACAAATCATTTCGTCGTTATCGAATAAAAGAATATTTACTCCTTCGCCTGCTTCATCTTTCGGCAAGAATGATAAATAATTATGACAATACATGCAATCATATAAAGAGTAATTAAGTGATTGCAATGATTCGGTTAATAATGTAAAGACAGAGTCAGGTAATTCCTCAAGCCATTCATTATAGCTAAGAAGTAATTTTTTTCGAATTCGTATCATTTCCCCGTTTTGGAGAGAATGTTGTTCATTTGCAATTTGTAATATGTCTTGTTCATAAAAACGAGCTGGTAGCCAATTGTTGTTATATAAAATTTCAAAACCATCTTCAGCAATATCTTCTAATAGAAAAGCCTCATCATTTTCATCATCAAAGAATACCCATTCTTTGTTTATATATTCTACATTACCGACTGTATGAGCGCGCGGTTGGTTATACAAAATATGTTTGCGTTGTATCATAGTTCATTTCTCCTTTTATAGAAATAGTTATTCTTGTTATGGACAGTTCGTACGTTCTTTATAACTAGACACACCTAAAGATAGATGGGCATACAATAAAACACGCTTTACACTGTGAAACTGCTATTCCATATGTGGATAGTTAGTTATCGTCAAGTTTGTTGTTTTTATGTATCCGCACTCATAGGGTGGGGATTACTGCACGTTCAGAAACAGATATTAGATTAGGAAGGATGATTCTTATGTGCGGGATTACAGGATGGGTGGATTATAAACGCTCATTAGAAGGGGAAAGGGACATCGTGACGAAGATGGCGGAAACGCTAGCGAAACGCGGTCCAGATGATAATAAAGTTTGGATTAAAGGGAACGTCGCATTTGGGCATAAACGGTTAATCGTTGTAGATCCTGAAGGTGGTAAACAACCCATGACTTGTTTAAAAGACGAAACGAGTTATGCGATTTGCTATAACGGAGAGCTCTACAATACAGAAGATATTCGCAAAGAGTTATTAAGAAGAGGTTATACATTTAAAGGGCATTCCGATACAGAAGTACTATTGGCATCTTATATTGAATGGAAAGAAGAATGTGTCGATCATTTAAACGGTATATATGCGTTTGCAGTATGGGATGAGAAAAATGAACGAGTCTTTATTGCCAGAGATAGATTAGGTGTAAAACCGCTTTTTTATAAATATGATAGCGGACGATTATTATTTGGTTCAGAGTTAAAAGCGATACTAGCGCATCCAGATGTGAAGGCGGAAGTAACGTTAGAAGGGTTGTCAGAAATATTTGGCCTCGGACCATCTAGAACGCCTGGTCACGGTATATATGCTGGTATTCAAGAACTGCGTCCGGGTCATGCAATGACGTTCTCGAAAGACGGTTTATGCATATGGAGATATTGGAATGTAGAAAGTAAAAAACATGAAGATTCATTTGAAGAAACAGTAGAGAAAACTCGTTTTTTATTACAAGATGCGATTACGAGACAATTAGTTTCTGACGTACCACTATGCACTTTTTTATCAGGAGGTGTAGATTCAAGTGCTATAACAGCAATTGCCGCGAAAGAGTATGAAAGATCAGGGAAAGGTCAATTGCACACGTATTCTGTTGACTATGAAGATAACGACAAATATTTTAAAGCGAATGCGTTTCAGCCGAATTCAGATGCACCATTTATTAATTTAATGACAGAGACATTTCAAACAATTCATCATCGCTGCGTCATTTCTAATGAACAACTAGCACAGTATTTAACAGAAGCAGTACTCGTTCGCGATTTGCCTGGTATGGCAGATATTGATTCTTCATTATTATGGTTTTGTCGTGAAATAAAACAAGATTTTGTCGTCGGTTTATCTGGAGAATGTGCAGATGAAATATTCGGAGGTTATCCGTGGTTTTATAGAGAAGATGATTTACAATCAAGTGCATTTCCATGGATGCGTTCTACAGAAGCGCGTGAACAACTTCTGAAGAAAGAATGGAGAAATAAATTAAATTTACAACAATATGTACAACAACGCTATGAAGAATCCATTCAAGAAGTTCCTATTTTAGAGGGAGAAAGCCAATTAGAAGCGAAGAGACGACAATTATTTTATTTAAACATGGTATGGTTTATGACAACATTATTAGACAGAAAAGACCGTATGAGTATGGGGGCAAGCTTAGAAGTACGCGTTCCATTTGCGGACCACCGACTTGTCGAATATGCGTGGAATATTCCTTGGGAAATGAAAATGTATAAAAACCGCGAAAAAGGTCTATTGCGTAAGGCGTTAGAAGGATTACTTCCAAATGATATATTATATAGAAAGAAAAGTCCGTATCCGAAAACGCATAATCCGCACTATACGAAAGCAGTAACAGTATGGCTCCAAGATTTATTAACGGATAAAGGCTCAATTTTGCATGAATTGTTCGATAAGGAGCAATTGAGCGGATTGATCGAGTCTGGCGGCAGTGCATTTCAAAAACCATGGTTTGGTCAATTAATGACTGGGCCGCAGCTTTTAGCTCATTTAGCGCAAATTCATGTTTGGTTTAAAGAGTATGGGGTAAATATTAAGGAATAGGGAAAGAGCGGCTTATATTTATGTGAGCCGCTCTTTTTCTTAAATAAATTGTCATATAAAATTCAAAATCATATTAGAAATAATACTTATTTAGAATTATTATTTTGACGTATTTATTAT
>NZ_JBFPJH010000207.1:0-5939 GCF_040838255.1 Bacillus sp. C30
AGTAGGACGTCGCCAAGCAACTTTAAGACGAGTCAGAATGACTCGTCTTTTTTGTGTTTAATGAAATAAGCTTGTTATTAATGGCTCAAGAAATCCATTGATAACAAGCTTATTTGTTTAAAGATAAATGTATTTATCTAGTATGGACTTCCGGTAAAATCGTTATTTATCATAGCTTCACTTTGTTTTTTACATCGATAAGCTTAAAACGTTCGCAAACGAGCAGCATATCTTCAGAAAAACTAAGACCAAGTTCGCTTAGTTCCTTTGTAAAAAACTGAATATGGGTATCTCTCCAGTAACTATAGGTACGATCGCCTTCACCCTCAGCTACAGCAAATTCTTCAGTCACTTCATTCATTGGCATTATAGTTACTTCTATTGTCTTAATAATAGCTACAGGTTCATCCTGACTATTGAGTACAATACTATAATCGTTAGTTGTTGGTAGTGGTTCATTTTCTAATTCATAAAAAATATGGCCCGAGCATGTTGCGGTTTTCACACCATCAATGACTAATTGAGCGAGATAATCAGGAGAATCACCAAATTGCCAAGCTGTAACAGATTCTGGTTTTTTATTGTTTCCCCAATAAGTATCCCAATATGATTGTGCTAATGGATTCATTTGTATATTTACCTCGCTTTAGTTAAAATTCATTTTTTTATAAGCCTTGAGCAACTTGCTTATTTGTAATAGTTTTGTAGTCATATAAAATCTGGGTTGTTGTATTACGGATTAATACAAGTAATACGCTGAAGGAATATGGTTTATAAGCTCGTTCTGTCCATTTATGACCATTTTCCACGTAGACGCCCATATTAATAGACGGGATGTTTGATTTTCGAATTGTTTCGTATGGTAATGGATATAGTTGTTATGTAGTCTATTTGTGATTTGGGCTGCAATAAAGTTAGGATCAATGCCCGATCACCTACACGTACTTCTCTTCCATAAATATAGAAACAAGGAAGAAGTGATGTATAGCAAAGGGATGAGAACATTAGTTCTATCGTGGAGTAATGGGTAGACTCAATCAATTGAGGCGCTTATTTTTACTTCAGTATATGTGTATAAAGAAGAAATGCTATTACTAGGTTCGGATTTCAAATATAGCTTTTAACGTTACATATTTTAATGAAGTGTTGATTAGAAGTAAAGAATATTCGGATTATTAACATTGATCTATTATCCACTATGCCATATTGAAGTGAGTAATACTAGAGGTGAAATAGATAAAAACCGATATTCCTTGAATATCGGTTTAATAATATGTGACTTATATGAAGCTATAGCAATACGAAAAGTGTAAATACAATGGCTAACAAAATACGATAATATGCAAAAGGTTTTAAACCTATCTTTTCTAAAAGCTTCAGGAAGGTTACTACCGCTAGCATTGCTACTATAAAAGAGGTAATGAATCCTATAGCAAACATAGGAATATCATCCGCACTTAAATACTTCCAACTTTTTAATAAGTCTAAGCCTGTAGCTCCAACCATTACAGGAAGAGCAATGAGAAAAGAGAACTCAGATGCAGCCTTATAATTTACTTTCGCTAATAGACCTCCAGAAATAGTAGAGCCAGCCCTTGAGAAGCCAGGATATACTGCTAAGCATTGAAATAATCCAATTGTTAATGCTTGACGGTATGTTAAATCATCTAGTGAAAAAGCGGTTACATCTGCTTTTTTTGCTTCTGCAAAAATCATAAGAAATGCTCCTGCTACAAGTCCGATTACGACAGTATACGGCTGGAATAAGTATGCTTTAATAACATCATGTAATAATAAGCCAACAACTACTGCTGGGAATACACCGAGAAAAACATGTAATGCATTGAATTTTTTCTCTTTCCGTAGAAGGGGTTTAATATTACATAAAGAAACAAGGCGTTTGTGATATAAAATCGCGATAGCTAAAATTGCCCCTAACTGTATGACAATTTCAAACGTTTTTGCCCTTTCTCCTTCAAAACCTAATAAATGTCCGACTAATATAAGATGGCCAGTAGAAGAGATGGGTAAAAATTCAGCTAACCCTTCTACAATGCCAAGTATGAAGGCAATGATAAGATCGCTCATAGTTTCACTCCTATAGATTAATGAATATCTACTCTTTTAAAATAGAATAGTGTTGTAATAAATCCGAAAATAGCTGTTACTGCAATGATGATATAAGAATACTCTGGTGGATAAGTCGGTTGTAATTCGTTATTTGCTATATCTAGAATAGCGGTCCATGGGAATAGGTCTTTATGTTTTGAATTTACGATCATAAGGTTAGTCATTGTAATAATGATTGTTAATATAATAGGCGGTACATAGGTCTTCATTACAAGAGTTAGTAGTACAATAGGTGAAGACAAAAGAAAGAGAAGTCCACCACATATTAAAAATTTTACGAGAGAGCCTAAAAGTAAGGTGATACTAAACCCAGGGAAGCTACCTACTAGCCCTAATAATAAAGTTAGCGCCCAAGCAACTAAAGTTAGCATCATGATCCAAAGGAATAGAAGGATAAACTTACTTATAATAAAGTTAATACGTGATACTGGGATAGTTAGCAAGTTTTTTAATGTATCTTCCGTGTATTCACGGGTAAATAGATAAGCGATTACAACTCCATATAAGGGGAATCCTATAATTAAAGTAGTGTATAGGTTAACTTCAGTGAACAGTTGACCAAATAAAATAGTTGGAGTAGGCTGCTTTGTCTTCAGGTGTATATAAGAAGCTACAACCACTAAAAATGGCGCGACACCTGCTCCGATAATACTAATCAAAAACATATTGGATCGTTTCAATTTTAATAGTTCTGTATAAAGAAGATTAACCAATTGCGCCACCCCCAACTAGTTTGGTGAAATAATCTTCTAGTCTATCTTCGCTCATCACAATTTTTAATATTTCAACATCATTACGAACTAACGTTCTGTTAATATGTCCTTGCTGTCCAAAGTGAGAATAAACGCGAATATTTCCTTCATCATGTACCTCATAATCAAAAATTTGAAAATGCTTTTCTAATAGCATCGCAGCTTTATTATCATTATTTACCTGGAATTCTATGTACTTACGATTGGCTTTACGCAGTGTATCAAGAGAAACTTCTTCTAATAACCTTCCTTCATGAATAATTCCGATACGATCGACTAGTTGTTCCACCTCAGCTAATATATGACTAGAAATGAGTATCGTTATATTTCTGTCTTGAGCTAAAGATTTAATGAGTTTTCGCATTTCTTTAATACCAATTGGATCTAGTCCGTTAGTTGGTTCATCTAGTATGAGTAGTTCAGGATAATGGAGAAGAGCACGTGCAATTCCTAAGCGTTGCTTCATTCCTAAAGAGTATTTTCCTACTAATTTTTTTGTTTCGTGCTGCAAGCCTACAATTTCTAATGCTTCTTCAATTGCATTCCTTTTGTGAACTCCAATTATCTTTGCATTAATTAATAAGTTCTCTCTTGCAGTTAAGTTTTCATAAAATCCTGGGACTTCAACGATAGAACCAATTCTTCTTAAAATGTCTTTTGGATTCCGAAGTAAATCCTCACCGAATATTTCTATATTTCCACTTGTAGGTTTTATAAGACTAAGCAGCATACGGATTGTAGTTGTTTTACCAGCACCGTTCCGCCCTATGAATCCATAAATCTCTCCTTGCTGTACATTTATATTTAGATTATCTACTGACTTTTGGTTCCCATAAACTTTAGTAAGGTTTGTCGTTTTTATAATTGTATTTATAGGGGGCACCTACTTTCTATAAGTTCTTAATTACATAATAAAAAGGAAGGTTTAACTGCATATTAATCATTTCTTAACTATTTCTTAAAAGTAGTGTGTTTTGGGACGGAAAAACCAAAAGTAGTTCGTTCCCAGGGAATACTGTCAACCCATATACGCCCACCATTTTTTTCAACGAGGGCTTTAGAAATAGAAAGTCCGAGGCCACTACCACCGTAAGAAGGATTTCTTGATTGTTCGCTGCGGTACATCCGCTTAAATACGTTTTGTAAATCATGTTTTGGAATACCGGGTCCCTTGTCCCAAATAAGAATCTCATATTCTGTATTGGTTTCTAGTAGTTCGACTCCTACTATTTTCCCAGCTTTTCCGTGATGGATAGCGTTTTTTATTAGATTACCTATAATTCGTATAAGGCTAAGGTGATCTGCAATAATAGGGGAAGTAGATTCTGGTATGAGAACTTGTAGTTCAATGTTATGTTTTGACAGCTCGGGTAAAAATTCGATTAATACTTCTCTAGTAACCTCAGAAAAATCGAGTTCTTCTTCTTTTAATGGAAACTCATCAGCATCTAGCTTGGCCATATTAAAGATTTCATCGACCAGATGTTTTAAGTCATTCGATTTCTTATAAAGTATTTCAAGATATTCTTGCTTTTCTACTTCAGAAGCAGCGACATCATCTTTTAAAGCATCAATATATCCAATAATAGAAGTAAGTGGTGTCCGGATATCATGTGAGATATTAGATAAAAGTTGTTTTCTAGCTTCTTGGGATTTCCTTGCTTCGATCTGACCCTTTTCTAATGCAGTTATTAAGTCGTTTATTGAAAACACGATACTATTTAGTGAACGGTCGTTATTTGTGAATAGCCTCGTTTGTAAATTCCCTTTAAGTGCACGGCTTAATTTAGTAACCATCGATTCGTTGCTTTGAATAAAGCGAACTCTTGAAAAGAAAAGATATATTGTGATTATGATAAGAGCAATAAATAAAGATATTTTTACATGGTATCCCATATCTATATTTAAAAGTCCGCAAATGATAAGTTGTAATGAAATAAGAAAGAGGACCTTATCATTTTTCAACCTGTTCACCTACAAACTTATAACCGATTCCCCATACAGTCTGAATGAATTTTGGATTGGAAGAATCGATTTCTATTTTCTTTCTAAGCTTTCTAATATGCACCATAACTGTATTATCATCTTCTATATAATTATCGTCCCATACATTCCGAAAGAGTTGTGTTTTCGTAAATACTTGCTCTGGGTTTGAAGCGAAGAATTTTAACAGTTCAAGTTCTTTTCCAGTTAAGTTGATTTCTTTTCCGTTCGTATGGACTGTGTATTTTTTAAAATCGATAGTTAGTCCTTTAAATGTTAAAGCTGTTTTCTCTTGTACGTTAGTGTTACTTCCAAGAACTAAAAAACGTCGCATAAGAGCTTTTACTCTTGCAACCACTTCGTGAATACTGAAAGGTTTCGTAATATAATCATCAGCACCTATGCTTAAGCCCAAAATTTTATCAACTTCGTGATCTTTAGCAGTTAGCATTAATATAGGAATGTTGGTTGTATCTCTAAGTTTTCTACACACTTCGATACCATCTGCTTTCGGCATCATAAGATCTAATATAACGAGGTTGTAGTTATTTTGGTTAAATAAGCACAACACTTCTTTGCCATTAATTGCAGTATCTACCATATATAATTCTCGTTCTAAATATCTTTTTAATAAGTCTCGAATTTCTTTATCGTCATCTGCTATAAGAATACGTATATCTTTCATATCGTCACCTGTTTCTAATAGAATGTTATTGATATTACAACTTGATAAACAAAGGGGAATAGGGAGCGGTAATAAAAAATAAAGCAACTTTCTAATTATATACTATTAATTGTTAAAATAAGGTTGCTAGTTTAGCTGAAAAGAATCAATTGTATGAGTTCGGTAAGATGGGGGAAGCGAGTCCTTTGAAATAGAGAAGTGCCTAAATTGAATAGTATTTAGAAGAATAGATTGGTAAAGAAAAGTAGACGATGGTTTCTACTTTAATGAGATCTTTGTAGGTCCTTATCTAGAGTTAAAAGAGTGCAAAGGTACTAAATTAAATTTCTTTGTAAAAAGGTATTGACGATTAGTATATAGAGGTGTAATATAGGACAAGTCGCCGATAG
>NZ_JBFPJH010000208.1:0-5936 GCF_040838255.1 Bacillus sp. C30
AAATTATTTAACATTCCAGTTGATGTTTCATGGTGAACAAACCAAAGCCATTCATAATTTCCAGTTGCCATTATTTTTTCTAATTCTGTATAAAGAAACGGCTCTGCCATTTCTTTTTTATGCGTATCATAATGTAATTGCGCACGTGTTGCATGTCCCACTAACCTATTTCCAAATTCCCCATTTGTTAAAACTAGTCCTTTCCCTTTTAAAGAATTCAACTGTAAAGCAATGGCATCATTCGCTAACGTCCCTGTTCCTAACATTATTTGCACACGTTTTGCTTTTGTCATTTGCAATAAACGTTTTTTTACATTTTCCATTGTCACTTGAAATGACTTAGAACGATGCGAAATAGGCTTAGTAGAAAATGCCCTTCGAACATTTTCTTCAATATCCACTGGACCAGGTAAAAACGTATATTCTTTCGTCATAATACCCCCAACACTCGACTCTTCAAACATAGCTGGGGTAACATACATTGGCTGGAAGGCTGCTTCTTCAGTACCAACTAACGTATGGAAAGATTTGAATCCCATTTGCTCATATAAAGGTAGTTCACGTGTTGTAGCAGAAATGAGTGCCAATTCATATCCATTTAGAAGCAAATAACGATGTAAAAAGCGAATTAAACCTAACAATGCTCTTCCATTTCGATATTCACGTTCTACTGAAAGTAAACGAATTTCATATACATTTTCTCCATGTTCTTGCAAATAAAAATCTAGATTTGGAATTTTATAATCTAACGAGAATGGTCGTTTTCCTCGCAATGCAACCATACCTACTAACTTATCGTCATCTAAACAAATTAAATATGTATTTTCTTCATGGAAACGATCTATACGAACACGATCTTTCGTTTCTTCATGTTGCGGAATTTCTTCTACAAATGTTTTATAATTCAATTTATGTATACTTTCAAATTCCCAAGCTTGATCAGCAACTTTATAAATTAACCCCATGTTGTATCTCCTTTATGTATTTAATAAAAATTATAAGTGGAGATTAACTCCACTTATTAAAAGTTCATTTCATTCTCGATTTACATATAAAATAAGTACAATGATAAGTGCACTTAAAATAGTCGTAACAATAGAGTAAGAATACAAAATCATGCAAACTGGTAAACAAGTGATTGTAATTAGTCCGGGCTTAGTAAATCCTCTAAAGATTAAATAAAATATAATGAAAACAGCAATAAGAGTAAGCGCTATCAAATAATCAAATGCAATTAATCCTCCAATAAATGTTGAAATGCCTTTTCCACCCTTGCCTTTAAATAAAATTGGGTAAATATGTCCAAGTATAACAGCCAGTAAAGCTAACATTACAAATGTAGAATCTTCAAAAAGGTATTTTGCAATAGAAACTACGATTGCCCCTTTGATCGCATCACCTAAAAATGTAGCGACGAAATACCCTTTTCCATATACGCGCCCCATATTTCTTGCGCCAGGATTACCACTTCCTTCTTCACGAATATCAACATTATGTTTCCATTTCGTTACTATATAAGCGGTCAATATGTTTCCAAATAAATAAGAAGCCACCAAATACAAAAATTGCATACTATTAATCATGTAATCATTCACTTTCTACATGGGAGTACTTATACAATATTCAATGACTATGTATATTGTACTTTTTCTTGCTTTACATCCCTTTGTATATTTTAACATCATATTTTTACAAATCATACAAAAATTCTCATACTTCTATTTTATAAAATATACACCCTTCATTAAATGATATGTTCCTTTCACTGCCATTTCTGATGGTGATACAAATATAACTTCTCCCATTCTTTTCTCACAGCATTTCTTAAATTCAGCATATATTTCAGGTACTGAACACAATATACTACCACTAACTGCAATTAAAGGTGATAAATCAAACTGCATCTTGTTGTAAATATTCACCGTAATTATCGTTAATTCCTTAGCCGCTTGCAGAATAATTTTATGTGCATCATCATTCCCATTCCTCGCTTCCTCTATAATTAATGGTGCAATTGCTGCAACTTTATCTTTTGAAGAACTATATACTAGTCTTTTTATATGAGATGATGTTAAAAGTCGAAACTCGTCTTGAATCCTTAAGCTTAATGGACAAAGTCTAACTCCTTGATCAAATTGATTTGCCATTCTCTTTAAACCTTGTAACGCAATCCAATAACCGCTTCCCTCATCCCCTAAAATATGTCCCCATCCACCGCTATACTCGTACACTTCGTCTTTCTTTCCTATACAAATTGCACCTGTACCACCTATAGTTAATATTCCATTCTTACCTTTTAAAGCAGCTGCATGTGCAATCATTGCGTCATTAAAAACTTCAATTTTCGTTTCATATTTCTTTATTAATCGTAATGTTAATTCATTTGTATTCGCTCCACTTATACCCGCTAACCCTAAACAAATACAAACGCAGTGCCCATCTATTAAAGCTTTCTTGCATTGATCGATCGCCTCCATAATATGCGAAACTGCTTTTTCATAATCTATTAATATATTTCCAAACCCACTCTTACCTCTTACAACTTCGTTTCCGTCTTGATCAAATGCAATTGCTTCTGTCTTCGTGCCCCCACCATCTACTCCAATCATATACTTCATATGTTCGCCTCATTTTCATCATCTTATTGGAGGGAATGTTATATTCCCTAAAACTACAGATCGCTTTGCACCTGTTGCGCTTGGCACATTACTCGGATTACGATGATGCGTTTCGTTTGCTAAAATAGCAAAGGCGATTGCTTCTTTTGCCTCTGAAGAATAGCCTATATCTTCTTGAATGAATATTGCACATTTTTCTTCTTTCAATCCATTCCGTATCATTTCAACAAGTGTATCATTATAACTTCCACCACCACCTAGAATTACCTCATCGATTTCATAATATGGAAGAATAAACTTCTTATAATGGTGAACAATTGAACTTGCTGTAAACATCGTGACAGTCGTCAAAAGATTTTCTTTACCATGCTTTTCAAACCGCTTCAATAATTCACTTACAAATTCTTCTCCAAACTGTTCTCTACCAGTTGATTTCGGTGGATTCATTTTCAAAAATGGATGGTTCATACAATACGTCAAAATCTCATCTACAACTACTCCTTGTTTTGCAATCCTACCATTTTGATCATATGGCAACTGAAATAATCTTTGACATACACCATCGATTACCATATTTCCTGGGCCAGTATCAAAAGCAATTACACTCTTATTACTTCGTTTACTTGGAATCACTGTAACATTACCAATCCCGCCAATATTTTGTAGTAATCTATTTTTAGTTTGATGGCGATACAAAATGATCTCTGAATATGGTACAAGTGGTGCACCTTGTCCCCCTGCTGCCTTATCCATCGTTCGAAAGTTAGAGATAACCGTTGTATTCGTTTCATACGCTATAACTGCTGGTTCCCCAATTTGAAATGTTGAAGAAATAATATTACCTTCTGGTGCTGGTTGATGATAAATCGTTTGTCCGTGAGAACCTATTAAATCTAATTGTTTTAGCGACAAATCAGCCTGTTTACAAACTTCCTTTACAGCATTGGCGAAACATAAACCAAGTTTGAAATTTAAACTACATATTAGTTGCACATTTGAATTCTCTATTGATAATGCATGTTGTATCTCATTTTTTATATCATTGCAAAATGGAACAGTAGTAAAATGGATGAGTTCGACCTTAGAATCTACACCGTTCCCTTCTATATGAACGAGCGCTACATCTATTCCATCTAACGATGTACCGGACATTATCCCTGCAATATACATAAAATGCATGCCCCCTATTCACTAAAAAACAATTATGTAAGTAAACAACGTACAACCTACAGAAAACAATATAAATCTAATAAACAACTGGACTTTCGATACAAATGTGCCATCAATGAAAGAAACAACGATCGTAAGCAAAACACTTGCCGCAATGCTTGTAACGATCCATATACTATGCATTTGTGATAGATTTAGCATTCTTAATAAAGGTACGAAAAGTAAATTCGCACATATCACTCCAAATAACAATAAAAATACACCTTTATAGCTAAATTTTATATTCATTCCATTTCACCCTCTCTGGACTTAATGTGAAAGAAGTGATAGACAAAATGCCTATCACTCAAAAATAAAATATAAAACTTACGGATTAACAGATTCCCCATCACCATTTTTCTCAATTTCAAGCATGTTTTTGTCGTACATTTTAAAGAATGGTAAATAAATAAGGAATGATATTGCTATGTTTATAAAAACTAATACAATTGCACGCCAATCTCCACCTGTGGCTAAATATGCACCAATTGGAGCTGGTAATGTCCATGGAGGCATTATATGTGTTGGTGTAACAAACCCCATCGCAGTTGCTGAGTATGCAATAGTTGCTGTTACTAGTGGTGTAATGATAAATGGGATAATTAAAATTGGGTTTAGTACAATTGGCAATCCAAAAATAACAGGTTCATTAATATTAAAGATACCAGGCACAATACAAGTTCTTGATAATGCCTTCGAATATTTTGATCGACCAAATACAATCATAGCTAATACAAGTCCTAACGTCGCACCAGAACCACCAATCCATATAAACCATTGGTATAATGGTTCTGGTGAAATGAATGGCAACTGATTTGCTCCACTAGCAACTGCTTCACCATTTTCCCCTAAATATACTTCCCATAATGGCCGGGCAACAGTTCCAACAACCGACACACCATGGATTCCGAATGACCAAAAAAATGCAATTAAAAATACTGGAATGATTACACCGAAGTAACTATCACCAGCTTTTACTAACGGTGCCGCTAATTTATCAACTACATGATGTAAATCAATACTAAAAACGACAGTTACTAAACTCATTAAAATAATTACGAATGCAGCAGGTATAAGTGCTTCAAACGAACGTGAAACAGACGGCGGTACTTGTTCTGGCATTTTAATCATTACATTTTTCGTCTTACAAAATCTTAAAATCTCTACTGATAAAATAGATACGATCATCGTTACGAATAATCCATGCCCCCCGAGATTTGTCATCGGAAGCATAAATCCTTTTTTATCGATTAATTCGGGCGTCAATGTTAAAAGTAGTGAGCATACTGCTAACTGTGCCCCTGATAAAGCATCTAACTTATAACTTTTCGCTAAATTGTATCCTATACCAAATGCTATATATAAAGACATAATAAACATCGTTAAACGATATGGTATTAATATACTTGTTTGATTTTTCAATGCCCAAACTAATATGAAACTATCTTTCGGTAATGGTGGAAATGCTACTATTAAAAAGAAACTCCCTACGATAATAAATGGTAACGCCGAAATAACTCCATCACGGATTGCTTGTAAATGCCTCTGTTCAGAGAGCCTTGCCATCGGTCCAGATAAGTTTTTATCAAGAAACGTGACAAACTTATTCATAACGCTTCCCCCTAACTAATTAATTCATTTACAGTTTTTAATAAAGTCGGTCCACCAAGCGGCGTGTATGCTTGCGGCGGAATAATACCGCACGGAATAGATTCTTGTTCTGTAAGTTTTTTTACAGCGTCAAATCGATGTCTAACTTGAGGTGCAACCATTACAACATCCCAACCATTCTTTACTTCTTCCTCCACCTCACTTGTTCCAATAGCATGCACTTCCATGTTCATACCTTTTTTCTCTGCTTCTTTTTTTAAAGCGTTTACAACAATTGCGCTGGACATTCCTCCAGAACAAACGAATAAAACTTTCATTATTGAATCCTCCTATACTTATAAATTGTTTCTTTCAAATGAAAGAAACAATTTACTAACAAGCATACGAAGACATGAAACGATTTAGTTATACTGAAAGTAAATTTCACTAAAAATATTTTTCCTATTAAATTAATGTTTCAATATTTATTTTTCTCAATTGCAGGGCCAACCTAACATC
>NZ_JBFPJH010000209.1:0-5866 GCF_040838255.1 Bacillus sp. C30
ATATTAAGTAATGTTGGGCTGAAGTTAAAAGGATATGTTGTGTCGGTCGAAAAGATATATGTCAAATCCTTTTATACTGGTTTTATCCCGACATGTATATAAGAGCGAAAATGAGAAGGAGGGATTTCTATGAAAACAATCATTATTTTTCAAGAAGTATTTCCATAGTTAAGTTATGTGGCTCTGATACTCTATGAAAAAATCTGAAACCATCATGTGGCAGTCAACTAGAATTTTTTGATTTTTGAAATGGAGGAATTGGATGAAACGTATAGGTAAAATAATCATTATGATTTTGTGTTGTATGAGTCTAGGTTCCATACATTTTGTAGAGGCAAGCTCCATACAGGATTCCAACAAAATAAAAGCATTCAAACCGGTTAGCATATTATCACAAGGTACGTTTGGAAATGCATTGGCACCATCATTTAATCAGAACTCAAATGGCTTACATCTAAATTCGTCCAAAATAAACCGACAATACATGTCCCAAAACCCATCGTATAAACCATACCAGTATACTTCCTCTTTGTTCACTATACCATCTCAAACAAATCGATCAATCCAACCACCTTATCCTAAAACATACCCTGCAATGCCTAGTATCGCTCTGTCTGCTCAACAAACATACACTATGGCGCAACTAAATGCGCTTAGCTATGAAAAGTTAGTGCAAGTACTTTCGACCATACGTTGGAGTGATATTACTGATTTATTTCAATTTAATGCAGACTCTCTCAAATTTTATCAAGATCAAAATCGTGTTCAATTCTTAATTCAAGAGTTAGAAACAAGAGGAACTACGTATACAACAACAAATTCAAATGGAATAGAAACACTAGTGGAAGTATTGCGTTCAGGATTCTATTTAGGGTATTACTATAAGGAACTTGCGTATCTCAATGATCGTAAGTTCCATGATAAATGCTTACCGGCTTTAAAGGCAATCGCAACAAATCCAGCATTTCGACTAGGCACAACAGAACAGGATCGAGTCGTTGCGGCTTATGGGAATTTAATTGGAAATGCATCGAGTAATCCGGAAATTGTGTCGCTGGCAGTCCCTATTTTAGAACAATTTAATCGAAACTTACAAGCGTATGCGAAAGAATATTCAAAAGGAACAGCTGTATACAGTCTTTTAAGTGGGATTGACTATGATCTTCAAACGTACTTGTACCAAACTGGGACAGCACCTAACCAATCACCTTGGTACGGGAGAATCAATCCCTTTATCGAAGAGATTGGAAAAATGGCATTATACGGTCAAGTAAATGCAGATACAGGCTGGATTATTAATAATGGGATTTATTATACGAGTAGAATGGGTGTCTTTCATACCTCATCACAAAAAGGATTACAAATTATTACGGATGCATTGCAAGTTTATTCCTATTTAAGCGAAGCGTATCTCACGGCCGCTCAACAAATTGATGAAAGATATAAGGGAAGAGATGCTAAGGGAAATCCAATTGATTATAAAAAAATACAAGAAGAAGGAAAGAAGTTTTATACACCGAAAACCTATACATTTGATAATGGATCCATGATCATTAAAACCGGACAACAAGTAACGGAAGAGAAAGTCCAAAGGCTGTATTGGGCTTCTAAGGAAGTACAGGCACAATTTTATCGTCTAATAGGATCAGATACACCATTAGAAAAAGGACATCGTGACGATATCTTAACCATGGTCATCTATAATAATCCGGCAGAATACCAGTTGAATCGTTTATTATACGGCTATGACACAAATAATGGTGGGATTTATATTGAACAAGATGGGACTTTTTTTACGTATGAGCGAACACCAAAGGATAGTATCTATAGTTTAGAAGAATTGTTTCGTCATGAATTTACACATTATCTACAAGGACGCTATCTTGTTCCAGGATTATTTGGTGACGGGAAACTCTATGAAAATGAACGTTTAACGTGGTTCGAAGAGGGAAGTGCAGAATTTTTTGCTGGTTCTACCCGTACGGATCAAGTCATACCAAGGAAAACTATCGTTCAAAATTTAGCAGTAGACCCTTTAAAACGATATACATTACAGCAGACCCTTTACGCCACATATGGAAGTTGGGCATTCTATGATTATGCATTTGCTTTACAAGCTTATATGTATCAGAATCGATGGGATTTATTTTCTCAATTACATGATATCATTAAAAATAATCAAGTTACCAAATACGATCAATATCGTGAGACATTAAGCAAGAATACCGCATTAAATACAGCGTACCAAAATTATATGCAGATGTTAATTGATCATCAAAAGGAATACTCAACTCCAGCTGTTTCAGATGAATATTTAAAGCGTCCAGAACCAAAACCGTTAACGGATGTACAAAAAGAAATTACACAAATCATTCCGCTTCAGAATACAAATATAATTGAACAACAATCTGACTTTTTTCATACGTTTACCTTACGAGGTACTTACACAGGAAAGAAAACAGCAGGTTTAGAGTCAGATTGGAGAAATTTAAATACAGTATTAGATGCACTACTAAAGCAGTTATCTACTAAGCCTTGGAATGGGTATAAAACGGTGACCGCATATTTTACAAACTATCGAGTAAATACGAACAATCAGATTGAGTGTGATATGGTTTTTCAGGGTATTGCGGATAATATGATTGTCTCTAAAGAGCCAAATGATTCGATTCAAAATGCGACTCCACTCCCTTTCAATACAAGTTTTACAGGGGGGTTTAATTCGAAGAATTTACTGGATATTTATCAGCTAGATGTGCAATCGTCAAACAAATTGTCCATTGAGATTACCAATCAAAATCAGATTCAAATGAATTGGATCCTATATCATGAGAAGGATTTAAAAAATCCGGTGACGTATGCTACTGTTCAAGGGAAACAGTTAATTGGAACGTATACTGCACAACCTGGAAAATATTATTTATATGTATACAGTTATGACAAGCGGTCAGGTGGGTATCAGGGAATGGTTACAATAAAATAGAAAAAGTTACAGTAGCTTATTTTTATACAGTATGGATCATGTATCCATACTGCTTTTTTTGTTTTGTTGCAAAGTTTGGATGTGCTTCAATTACTCCTATGGAAATTTTAAATATAATCTGCAATTCATCATAAGTCGAAAAGCCAAAATCTGAGCTCAGATTTCGGCTTTGTTTATATAAGGCATGAATCATTTCATAAACACATACACTGCTTTGGTATCTCGTTTGTTACGAAGTTAAATATCTAAAGGGTGTCCCTCTTTATCAATTCCACGATGATTGTCCCTTTTGTTTTTCTTCTTCCAAATTTGATAAATCAAACTTCCATATTCACGGTCCCGATACATAATAGTTGTGGGAGGAATAAAAACACCGCGCTCTTTCAAGATTTCAGATACATCGCGATAACTTAAAGAAAAACGACAGTAATAGCTCACTACTACTAAAAATAATATTTTTCTTAAATCGTTTTCTTTTAAAATATCCCGTACCATTCTACTCATCACATTTTACCTATAGTTTATCTTCACTAAAAAACTTGCAACAAAAACCCCTAAAATAATTTCTCAATATATGATTGCTCATAAAGTAGGGAGGAAGATCTATAGAATAATGAGAGTGCTTTCTACATGCTAGTAGCAATTCTTATAGTGATTTGAATAGCCCACATGGCTGTTTAATTTTCAAATGAACTTGTTTATTGTTTACTAGCTACGTGTAGAAAAATAAAAAGAAATGAGGAAATGTATTATGCCAATGAATAACATAAGTTTAAAAGAAATACAAAATTCTTTATCTTCCTTAGAACGTCCTTGGAGAGCCGGCGAAGCAGATGTTTCCCTACTTACAACAGATAAGAAAAAATTACGATTAGGTGTAACACCACCTCCACATGAACAAAGTATCGAAGATCTAGAACAATATGTAAAAGGCATGAAACAATCTATCCACCAACAAGTATTACAAGCTGATAGCCCCCCTATGAAGTATGACTGGCGAAATGTTGATGGGAAAAATTTTATCACCCCTATTAAAGACCAAAAAAATTGTGGTTCTTGCGTCGCTTTTGGGGCTCTTGCCACACTGGAAAGCCGATGGCGCATACAAGACAATGATCCAAATAAGGAAATTGATTTGAGTGAGGCACAATTATTTTTTTGTTATGGCTATAATGAAGGTCGAAATTGCAATAATGGATGGTGGCCAGCAAATGCGTACGAGGCCTTACGGACAAAGGGTATTGTAGATGAGGATTGCTATAGTTATAGCACAGGATTAGCAAAACAAAATTGTAGTGGATTATGTTCCGATGCCAATAACAGACTCGTAAAAATTACTGGATATACCGATTTAACACAAAAACCTGCTGCGATTAAACAATGGATTGCAACAAAAGGACCTGTGAGTGCTTGTTTTAATGTATACGAAGATTTTTATTATTATCAAGGTGGAGTCTATCGACACATAAAAGGTGCCAGTCTTGGCGGACATTGTGTTACAATCATTGGATATGATGATCAACAAGGGTGCTGGATTTGTAAAAATAGCTGGGGTGAACAATGGGGAGAAAAAGGATTTTTCCGGATCGCTTATGGAGAGTGCGGCATTGATAGTTGGGCAAATCATGGGATCGATGGTATTATGACAAATAAGCAATCAAATGAAGATCTGGTTACAGGATTATGGGCACATGCTACAGAGCGTAATGCATGGATCTATTTGAAAAATACGGGTTGGCGAAAAATATATGCTGGCAATGACACAGCCTTTTTGTCTATGTTAGCACAACTTATCGCAGCAAAAGCATCCGGATATACGGTACAATTTACAGAAAGCAATCAAGTTCTAACGGATATTTCTATTTTTTCTAGTCCGGAAAATAAAACTCGAACAGAACTGAGTTCGTTTGAAACACCATTAGCTTATCCAACACAATTACCGCCTACTGTATCGAATAAAACGATCAATAGCAATGATACTCCTATAAGACAGGATAATGCAAAGATCGATTCTATACGGTCTACAGCCCAAAGTACAGGATCTTTGATGAGATCAGGTGATATATGGAAAAAGTTACTCAACACTCCAATGAGTTCAAGTATTGCATTGACGATGCTAGCATCTCATGCTTGCGAACACCAAAGAATTGTGGATTATACAGAAAGTAATGGAACTGTGAATGAAATATATGTTTGGTAAATCGTGCTGCCCCATCACTACAGAATAAAATGATGAATAATATTTTTTAGCCAAAGTTATCATTAACAATAGTAGAGTAAGGGAGTTATATATGATGTCTCATAGCCAACCATTACTTATACTTACACAAAAAGATCAAGGGAAAATTATCACCCTTCACATAGGCCAACTATTTTCTATACAGTTGATAGAAAACCCCACTACAGGATATCGTTGGACTGTATGTAACATACCAGAAGTACATTTACTTACAGAAAAATTTCAGCCTTACGGCATAAGTGAAAAAGCAATTGGGCATACGGGGATACGCCTATTTAAATTTCAAGTAATACATGCAGGTATACATGAACTTCACTTAAAACACTGGCGTGAGTGGCAAGGGGAATCTTCTATTATAGAAAATTTTCAAGTGTGTTTACATATTATATAAAAACTAGATTTTATATAAACATGCATGAGAAAAGAACTTCTCTTAAACTGTTTACTTTAGATAAGTGATGGTATGTAACGAAGAGCAGGCGCACAATACAACGTCATTATTGTGCGCCTGGGTTCTGGTGCAAAAAAATGAAGATGCTTGCAAGTAATATCTAAACCTTGGACATACTGATACTATTACTCTACAAAAGGTTCTGTTGCAAAGTTTTAAAAAATAGAGAACGGATTATAAAGTGGCGTTTGGG
>NZ_JBFPJH010000210.1:0-5855 GCF_040838255.1 Bacillus sp. C30
CACCGTGAAGAAAATGATGAATATGTGAAGCTTGTAAGGAAATTTATTAAAAATGGAGTCCGAATTGGGAATGCTGCTTCTGGTACAAATAGTTAAAAGAGAGCAAAGAAGGTTCTTTTGCAAGTTTGAGTGTGCTTAAATTACTCCTATGAAAAAAGTATATCGTTCTATTATATGAACGAGTTTAATAATCAATATTTGTTAAAGAAACCTTTTCTTAAGAAAAGGTTTCTTTGTGTTCGCAAAGGTACAATTTTTGAGAATATAACAAAAAGTTTGCGACAGAACCTCACAAAATAGGCAACATTCCTAAAAATGCTCAATATTTCACAAAGTTGTCAATAACATTTGAGGTACACAAAAAAATACATAGTATTATAAATATATCAAGAACAGAAATACATATTATTTTTTCGATTTTTCATGCTACAGCAAGGAGGATACAGTAAATGATAGGTATGATGAATAATGGACAAGAACTTCCACCAGAATTATTCTATTGCATAGGTAATTTCCTTACAAGTTGGGTGTAATTTTTTTACCTTAAATTGCTCAATATTTCACAATTTTATATTGTTATGAAACTAACTATTAAAAATATTATTTTATAATTATATTAAGGAGGATAATAATGATGATACATATTCCAATACCAGATTATTTTGTATCCATGGTTTCATCATTTTTTATGTAGAAAATGAATTTATAACATAAAAGGTAGACATCTTCTTCATAAGAGTGGTGTCTACCTTTTTGTTTTAATTTACTTTTTGCTCACTTCTCATTTCCCATAATCCCCTAAAAAATGGCTGTCCTTTTGCGAGGTGTTCACATAACTGCTCATGTTTCTCAGACCATCCATTTTTTACTTCATCATAGAGACGTATCCAGACCTCTTCAAACTCCATATGTTGGACCGTTGCATATGATGATGGATCCCACTCTGTGTACCAATAGCGAATTTCAGCTGAATTCTTCATTGTATGTAATTGATCTAACGCCATAAATAATAATTGTTTTAACTGTCTCTCTTTACGAGTTAAACCGTTCATGAGATGCGGGGATGGCGATAAAATATGATGTTCCTTTTCTGTTTCTTCCATCCGGAGCTCATACTTTTCTGCTTGTACATTTTCTACCATCGCGTATACCATCTGCTCATGACGAGGTATAAGCCTACTTTTTCGAATCGGCACATTGTAGCCGATTGAATCTACAGCTATAATTCCTTTGCCATCTGTAACTACAAAACAATACTCTTGTTGCAAACGCTCGTGATTTTTACGAATATAAGCCTTATGATGTACGTCTTCCATTAATTTTTGCGGAAGCTCTAATAATTCGTTCTCGATGTAATGATATAATGTGGAATCTACTTTTAATAATGGTACTTGATCTAATAGTTCAATCGTATCATCTTTCCGCCACTCGTAAAATTGACAAACATTATACCCATTTTCTTCACCTTCAAACCAATTTATCCATACATCATGCAGATATAACATTCTCTACCCCTCACTTCACTACTGTTTTTACCAATCATTATGTTCATTTTTGTTAAAATTCATTCTACTAAAGGAAATATATTCTAAATATTATTTATTTCTGTTGCAAGCATTCTCATTTTGTTGTACCAGAATCTTTTAATCTGAATTTATACCGCGTCCCAAAAGGTACACGATTAAGCAGATCGAGAAAAAGACGACTATAACAAAATCAACGTTATATCGTGAAATCGAAAACCGTGGGCTCATGAGGGAATCTTGACTTCATTGTATCTATCCTTACAAATAGAATTACTAAAATGTCTCTGATTCAGAGACATTTCTTTTTATGGAATAAATCCTTAATGTACCTTTTGAAGGGGAGCAAAGAAACTCTGATAAAAATTTTATAGTACAAACGTATAATTTCTACACTTGAATTGAATAATCATAATGACATTGATGAAAGTGTGGGTAGGGCATATATGATGCATAACAAAAAAACGAAAAATCGAATAATACAGCCTAAATCATTTCCACATCAACCTCTATATGCAACAATCGAGGAAAATACAACATACATAAAACGTAGTTTGAACCATACAAATGATTTGAAAATTATAGAGCTACCATTCCAAAAGGAAGCAGGTATTCTTCTTTATTTAGAAACAGTGGCTGATGCAGATACGATTCAAAAAGAAATTATGAATCCACTTATGGAACATACACATGATCCAATAGAGACAGTAGTTTCAACTGTTAAATTTCAAAAAACAAATGATTTGAATCAAGTTATTACAATGCTATTAAAAGGGATAAGTATTATTTATATAGATAAAGATACTACCTTTTATCTGCTGAATACTGTCAAAACTATAAGTCGTGCCCCAGATGAACCTATAAATGAAAAAACAATTAGAGGCTCTCATGAGGGATTTATTGAAAGTATCGATACAAATTTAAATCTGATACGTAAAAGGATTGAGAATCCCCAATTAACAATCAAATATTCTGAATTGGGGAACGAAACGCATACAAAAATCGCAATCGTATATATGAATGACTTAGCTGATCTTATGAGTGTAGAGGAAATAGAACGACGATTACAGTCCATTTCGACAGATATGATATTTAGCCCAGGTTATCTAGAAGATTTTATAGAGGATTATCCCTGGTCCCCTTTTCCACATATATTATACACAGAAAGACCAGATCGAGTAATGGCCCACCTAATGGAGGGGCGTATCGCTCTATTAGCGGAGGGGAGTGCGGATGTTATCATTGTTCCTATCACATTGTTTGCTTTTTTTCAAACGCCTGATGATTTTAATAGTAGAATTTGGCCAGGCTCTTTGTTTAGATTACTACGGTTTATTAGCTTTGTTATTGCCTTAATCCTACCTGCGACCTATGTTGCTATTATCAGTTATCATTTTGAAATGATCCCGAGTGATATTATTGTATTAGTAAAAGGGTCTGTAGAAGGTATCCCATTTCCTCCTTTTATTGAGGCAATCATTATGGCATTCATGATTGAATTAATTCGAGAAGCTGGAATTCGCCTTCCAACTCCTATTGGCCAAACGATTGGTATTGTAGGGGGATTAATTATCGGTGATGCGGTGGTACGAGCGGGGCTGATATCTAACATCATGGTGATTGTAATTGCTCTTACTGCCATTGCTTCCTTTACTATTCCAACTTATGAGATGAGTTCTGCCACTCGTATCATTTCATTTCCTTTAATGGTGGCCGCTGCCTGCTTAGGTTTTGCAGGTATTATATTTGGTGGTATGTTCCTTTTGGCTCATTTGTGCAAATTAGAATCATTGGGGAAACCCTATTTTTCGCCACTTGCTCCATTAAATTTTACCGGTTTAAAGGACTCTTTTCTTCGTTTTCCTATATGGAAATTAAATAAGCGACCAAAAGATATACATCCTCAAAAAGAGTATCAACAATATTCAACCAGAGGGTGGGATGATAATGAATCCTAAGTATCAACTGTCAGGGCTACAATTCTTTTTTTTTATCGTACAAACTCAAATTGGAATTACAGTTCTTTCTTTGCCTTATGCCGTATTTCAACACGCAAGAACAGATAGTTGGCTTACAGTGATTCTAGCTGGTATATGTGTGAATGGATGCATTTTAATCATGTGGTTTTTAGCCAAAAGATTTCCTAAGGATACGATTTTTGAAATTATAAAAATCGTTTTTGGTATAAGGCTGGGACGTCTTTTTACAATATCCTATATCATCTATTTCATATTCATTATTAGTACCATTCTTTCTTTGTTTAGTAATATCATACAACTTTGGTTATTACCAAATACACCTAGTTGGATTCCGAAACTATTATTACTTTGTATTGGTATATATGTGGCAAAAGACAATATAAAAATAATCGCAAGATTCTTTGTATTAACAGCTATCTTTTTATTTCTTTTTCTTTTTTTGTCTATGTACGCTTTGAAAGACGCCAATTTTTTTTACATCTTACCAGTAGGGAAGAATGGAATCGATTCAATTTTAAAAGGCGTGCACGAAGGTTTTCTCTCCTTTCTAGGATTTGAAATTTTTATGATCCTTTTTCCGTATATCCAAACTAACGTTACTACAAAATTACGAATTGCATTCGCAGCTAATATGTTTACAACCTTTTTGTATACGATATTAACACTCATTTGTTTATTATTCTTTAGCCCGAAAGAAATGAAAATAATTCCGCAACCTATTTTATATCTCATTAAATCGTTTGAATTTAAGATTGTCGAAAGACCAGATATTTTATTTACAAGTACATGGATTATTCTTATATCCAGTACAATTATGGCTTATCTATATGGTGCTTCTCGTGGCTTACAGAGTATGTATGAAAAATATAAACGAAAAACATTTGTATATGGAGTGTCTATCATATCACTTATTATCACATTAATTTTTAATACCCCCGCTGAAGCAAATACTCTTTCACATATTGTCTCGAAGATTGGCCTTATATTTTCTTTAGGGCTTCCGCTTTTTTTGCTTATATTTTCTTTGTTACGCAACAAAACAAATAGATGAGGAAGAGATTGATGAAAACAACAAGGACTTTATGCGGTATACTATGTGTTTCCTTTATTTTAATGGGGTGCTGGGATCAGCGTTTATTAAAAGACAGTAGTCTAATTTTAGCAATCGGCATAGATTTGACAAAAAATAAAAAAATTGAACAAACCTTTTTGTATCCTAGATCAATCAAAGGGCAAAACGTGCATCAAGAGACGGTTTCTGCATCTGCAATAGGTGATACCAGTCGTAATGCAAAAGCACATGCTGATCAAAAAATTCCAGACCGATTTGACGCTTCCAAAAATCGACTTTTTTTATTTGGAAAGGATTTGGCTCAGCAAGGTATCTATTCTACATTAGATGTAATCTATCGTGATGCAAAAGGCCCTTCCAATGCAAAAGTAGCAATTGTAAATGGACGTGCAAAAGAGGCTCTTTCTCTTCGAATCAAAGATACCACTTTATCAAGTGAATATTATCCCAAATTATTGCATAGTGCAGAAGAAGTGGGACTTATTCAAAATCATACTGTTCAATCTATGTGTTCTATTATTTTTGCAGAAGGAAAAGATTTTATGATTCCCTATCTAGATTTGCTGAAATCGGAGAAACGTGCCTATCTTACCGGACTAGCGATGTTTCATCACGATAAATTTGTAGGTCACTTAGGAATTAAAGAATCCAGGGTATTCTTAATGTTAAATGGTCATAAAAATAAACATCAAAGCTTAACTCTACGAGTAAGTAATAAAGAACACATTAGAGACAAAAACTTTGTCAATATTGAAATACTACAGGTAAAAACAACTCCTAATATTTTTGTAACAAATGGAAAAGTAAAAGTAAACCTAGATATCCGTTTTCAATTAGGGATAAATGAATATGCAAATAATCATTTATATAGCAAAAAATACGTTCAAAAATTGAATCGGAAAATTAATAAAGAATTGACGCATCTTGTAAACAAAACAATATCAAACATGCAGAAAGTAAACTGTGATGGATTAGGAATTGGTCAAAGGATACAAGCTTATCACCCTACAGAGTGGAAACATATAAATTGGGAGACAACATATCCTCACATACCAATCACTGTACACGTTAATAATCAGATTATACAATATGGTATTATAAACTAATTACAGTTAGATTGCGTTATAAAATTTTGATGTGAACGCAGATTATGGAATTTTAAATAATTTGTCTAAAAGTCGCATTCTGCAGTGCCCCCGGTCAAGTAGACAGTATTTAAAAAGCGCAACTGAGGTGGTACAGTAAAACTGGAACACAGTATAGAGATAAATTATTCTATAT
>NZ_JBFPJH010000211.1:0-5838 GCF_040838255.1 Bacillus sp. C30
GAATGATACAGAACATATATGAAACTCATTTACATGTAAGAGATTTAGAAAAGGCGATAGATTTCTATCAAAATAAGTTGGGGTTAGCATTAGCAAGAAAACTATCCAAAAGAAAGGTGGCCTTCTTTTGGGTAGGAGAAAGTAAAAAGCAAATGCTTGGACTATGGGAAGTACATAATATTGAAGATTTTGAGATAAAACACTTTGCTTTTGGTGTAGATTTAGAATTTCTAAAGACTTCTAAATTGTGGTTAGAGAATCGTGGAATAGAAGTGGTGGGGAGCCAAGGGAAAGGAAATCAAGAGCCAATTGTCCAAAGGTGGATGCCAGCTGCAAGTGTATACTTTCTGGATTGTGATGGGAATAAATTAGAGTTTATTTCTATGTTACATGATAATCCGGATGAATTAGAATATGCATCTTATTTAAGTGAATGGGATGCGGAGCACCAAGGAAAATAAATGAGATTGTATCTATAAAGGGGGGGAAACGTTATTTTTTTGTGAAAAATATACAGAAAAGATGGACGTTTTACTTTACCAGAGTTATTCGGATTAAATGAAGAGAACTTAAAAAGATAGAGTATTGTGTTGCGGTTATATAATTTAGATTAAAACACAACGTACCTAACTAAGAGATTTATCGTATAAATTTACATTTATTTAATGTTAGTGAATAGAGAGCAAGATTGGCGCGATTCGGTAATTGTGGAGTGCGAAAAAAAGACAAAATCTCTAAAAAAACACTTAATTTTTTACTTCATCAATCTTTACAATCCCTCTCTATAATATGAATTGGACAAGCACCTAAGAGAAAGCAGAACATGTCAGATTATACATTCTATTATTAGGGAGAGAATTTGTATGAAAAAGACAGTAGCTTCATTGGCTGTTATGGCAGCTTTATTACCGACACTTTCGATGCACGCGGAAGGGAAAGAGCAAGTTCGAAAATCAGCTACAACTTTTAACGTTATTAGTGACATTCAAGGAGATTTAGGGGACTTTGATCACGTGTTAAAAGATATGAACAAAGTGACGCCACTTTCTAGAGCGCTTATTATGAATGGGGATATAACGCCAACTGGACAGCAGTCACAATATGATGATGTAAAGCGTGTGTTAAACAAAAATAAGCATCCGGAAAATGTATGGTCAACTGTTGGGAATCATGAATTTTACGCTGGTAAATGGACAGCTGATGGGAAACTCTCTCAAAATACATGGCCAAATGGTGTAACGGAAGAGACATTGTTTAATCGATATTTAAAATTTAGCGGACAAGATAAGGTATATCATAAAAAAGAATTAGATGGTTATCCGCTTTTATTTTTAGGAACTGAAAAATATATGAAATACCACGATTCAAAAATGTGGGATGAAGTATATATGAGTGATGAGCAATTAGGATGGTTAAAACAAAATTTAGAAGAGTATAGTCAAAAAGATAAAAATAAGCCGATTTTCATTTTCTCTCATCACGTTTTACCTGATACAGTATCTGGATCAAGACAAAATCCATATTTACAAGATTATTTAAACGTTGATAAATTGTACGATATATTAAAAGACTATCCGCAAGTAGTTTTCTTTACGAGTCATACACATTGGGATTTAGACTTACCAGATTGGGCTGGTAAAAAGAAAATTACAGGCGGAGATGAAAAAGGATTTACAGTTGTAAATACGGGCGGAATTGAAACTGGTTGGATGTCGGCTGGACCAAATGGTGGCGAGAAGACTGCGCCGGATGGATATTCTTTCAAACAAGGATTACAAATAAAAGCATATGGTAACGATGTAGTCGTAACGGCTTACGATTATAAACGTGATAAGGATATAAAGAAATTATCAATTAGTGATGCAAAAATCGCACAAATGGCACCAGATGTGATGGCTGATGATAGAAATAATGTAATCGTTGGTGCAACAGAATATATGGAGTACTCTGTAGAAGGAACGAACGAGTGGAATACGTATAATCCAGGAAAACCGCCAAAATTTGATGGCGACAAAATCGTATACGTACGTCACAAAGGAGAAATGAATTTAGAGCCAGGATTAACACAGCTTCTTCGTTTTTCGGCAAATAAGTGATTGGAGAGAGCCCGCATTTAAATGTGTGGGCTCTTTTTTGAGTGATGAGAAATGGATTTTGTAAGCCGTTTTTTGTCGGTAAGTCGATATTCTATGTTGAATCGCCAGTAAAAGTAAAATATCGCCTATATAATTTCATTTACTGAATTTCGATACATTTTTAATCCAGAAAGGTGACTTCATCATTTTTCCATGTAATAATAGTATGGTTACATTTACTGTGAAAGAGTATAAAAGGAGCGTTATTGATGAATTTAGCTAAATTCCCGAGAAAAAAATATACAGAATCATATACACCAATTGAAAAATTAAACAATTTTTCAGAAGCACTTGGTGGACCAACTATTTATTTTAAACGAGATGATTTACTTGGTTTAACAGCTGGCGGTAATAAGACGAGAAAGTTAGAGTTTCTAGTTGCGGATGCACAGGAAAAGGGTGCAGATACGTTAATTACAGCTGGTGGTATTCAGTCAAACCATTGCCGTCTAACACTTGCAGCTGCGGTAAAAGAAAAAATGAAATGTATTCTTGTGTTAGAGGAAGGGCTTGAGCCAGAAGAAAAGCCAGACTTTAACGGAAACTATTTCTTATATCATTTATTAGGTGCTGAAAACGTAATTGTTGTGCCAAATGGAACAGACCTTATGGAAGAGATGCATAAAGTAGCGAAGGAAGTAAGTGAAAAAGGAAATACACCATATGTCATTCCAGTTGGTGGATCGAACCCTACTGGCGCAATGGGATATATTGCTTGTGCGCAAGAAATTATGGCTCAGTCATTTGAGCAAGGAATTGATTTCAGTTCAGTTGTTTGTGTAAGTGGTAGCGCTGGTATGCATGCTGGTTTAATTACTGGCTTTTCCGGAACGCAAAGCAAAATTCCTGTAATCGGAATTAACGTAAGTAGAGGAAAAGCGGAGCAAGAAGAGAAAGTAGCAAAACTTGTAGATGAAACTTCAGCTCACGTTGGTATCCCAAACTCTATTTCACGCGAAGCAGTTACATGCTTTGATGAATATGTAGGACCAGGATACGCTTTACCAACACCAGAAATGGTTGAAGCAGTACAGTTACTTGCGAAAACTGAAGGTATTTTACTTGACCCAGTTTATACAGGTAAAGCAGTAGCGGGACTAATCGATTTAATTAGAAAAGGTAAATTTAATAAAGAGGACAACATTTTATTCGTACATTCAGGTGGCTCACCAGCTTTATATGCGAATACGTCTCTGTTTGCGTAAGTGTGAAAAAGCATTGGATATCCAATGCTTTTTGTTTTGAATTAATGTTGAAATTTGATACAATTTCGTGAATATGCGATGATTTTTCAACATTCAATGGTAAATAACGAGAGATATATATAAAGGAGATTGATGTATGACAGAATTTTGGGAAGCAAGTTTTATAGAAAATCAAATGATGTGGGGATTTGAACCTTCAGATTCCGCAATTTTGACGAAGGACATTTTCCTTGAAAAGAAAGTGAAGGATATATTGATTCCTGGTATTGGGTACGGTAGAAATGCGAAGGTTTTTATTGATAACGGAATACATGTAACAGGTATTGAAATTTCAAAAACAGCGATTGAATTGGCGAGGGAAAATGAACTTAATGCTGATTTCTTCCATGGTTCAGTAACGGATATGCCTTTTGATAACAAACTTTATGATGGTATATTTTGTTATGCACTTATTCATTTATTGAATAAGGATGAGAGAGAGAAGTTTATTAAAGATTGTTATAGTCAGTTAAAGCCAAACGGATATATGATTTTTACTACTATTTCAAAAGATGCCCCAATGTTTGGGAAGGGGAAACAACTTGGTAAAGACTACTTTGAAATAATGGAAGGGGTAAAAATGTATTTTTATGATGTTGACTCGGTAAAACAAGACTTTGGAAAATATGGACTGATAGAAACTACGGAGATTGTGGAGCCGCATAAAAATATGGAAAGTAAACCTCCATTTAAATTTATAATGATCAAATGTCAAAAAACACTATAATTACAATTGTGTAAAAAATAGTGAAAGGTTACTTAATAAGCTTGATGTGTAAGCTACTCACTAATTATTCTTTAAAGGCGAAGTAAGGGAAGTCAAATGGCATCCCTTACTTCGCTTAATTTAGTTTAAAACATGTTTTAAACTTCCAACGAATTATATTTGTTATATAATGAATTATTGAAGCGTGAGAGGGGTGATTATATGAGTACAACATTAAGAGGGGTCATATACACAATACTCAGTATTTCTATAATATTAATAATTTTTTTAGGTTACGGATTATATTTGTATTTTAAGTGAAATGATAACTGAACCAAAGGAAAGATCAAAGAATCGAAGTGCAAAAACGTGTTGGTGATGATAATTATGAGGATTTGAAAGTAGTTACAGACAATAATCAAGTGTTGCAAGTAAAGAAAATATTAAATGATATTCATTTGAAAATAAAAAATCGGAAATGTCGCGTTCAGCTGATTATCACTTTGTTTTTCAATTTAAAAATCCGAAAATAGAGGCAAAAGCTGTGTTGTATCAAATTTGGATAAGTCCTAATAAAGATAAAGTAGAAGTAATGGCGGGGGATAATCGCTATGCTCAATTAGAAGGGAA
Organism: Bacillus sp. C30; assembly: GCF_040838255.1. NCBI lineage: Bacteria > Bacillati > Bacillota > Bacilli > Caryophanales > Bacillaceae > Bacillus > Bacillus sp. C30. The sequence goes on from NZ_JBFPJH010000211.1 coordinate 4,716, forward strand.
AAATGCGGCCACTTTGTTTGAGATTGTTACGGGAGAAAAGTTAGTTGAATAAAAGTTAGTTGAATAAAAGTATATGGTACTTAACTTTTTCAGATTTTTTGTAATGATTCACTACTTGTAAGGGATTATTCAGTGTGTCTTTCTATTAAAAAGTCTAAATTTGATCAATTAAATGCGATAAAATCTTTTTAAAAATAATGAAATTTTAGGAAAAATAAGGTACACTAGTCAATGGTTTTAGTTTAAAATCGATTGACGTTAATGTATACGGGGGAAAGATTGATGAACAATAATCCAATAAATGAATCAGTTGAAGAAGTTGAGAGAAAACGAGTAAGATCAAGCAAACGTTTTACAAATTGGAAGCTTATTGCAGCGGGTGTTGGTGTAATTGTACTTCTCATTGGAGGAATGAGTTATTATCAGGCAACTCACTTCAATTCAAATGTTACGATTAATGACACCAATGTTGGTGGTTTGAGTGCTGATCAGGCAATACAGAAATTAAAAACATCTGGACTAGCAAACAAAGTTTATGTCGATCAACAACAAATTTTAGATGAAAAAGATACAAAAACGGAACTTACGGAAAAAGATTTGCCTCAAGTTAAGAAACTATTAAAAAGCCAGTGGACATTTTTCCCTTCTTCAAAGGAAAAAAATTATTCATTGCTACCGGAAAAGGCGGATCAGTATCGTAGTGAAACGATGAAAAAACTTGTAGAAGAAAAGCTCATCTCTATGAATGAAAAATTAAAAGCGCCTCAAGATGCTATGGCGAAGCTTGAACAAGGAAAAGTTGTTATTTCGAAGAGCGTTGATGGAAAACAGTATGACGTTACTAGTCTACTGAAAGATTACGACAAGCAGAAGTATAAAAGTGAAATTCATCTGAAGTCTACATACATAAAGCCTATTAAAGAAGACGATCCGATTGTCAAAAAAGAGGAGGAAGCACTACAAAATCTTCTTCAACAGTCAGTTGAATATAAAGTGCAGAATGAAGTTTATCCTTTAAAAGCGAAAGATTTAATTCAAAATGCCTCTATGTCAAAGGATATGAAAGTGACAATCGATGCAAGCGATATTAAGAATAAGATTGCTGAAATTAATAATGCTAAAT
>NZ_JBFPJH010000018.1:0-32605 GCF_040838255.1 Bacillus sp. C30
TTTATATGGCTTTAACAGATACGGAAAATCTATTCATAATTATGTCAGTAATTATTACAATTGGGGCAACAGTAAAAACATTTGAAGCAGATAGTAAAAATGAGAGTGAAGTTATAGTAAATAGTTTACCAATATTGAGAAAACAAATTGTATTTGCGAAATATATAGTAGCAATTATTATTCTTTTTATAAGCGTAACGGTCGGTTGTTTCACGATGGGAATGAAGAATGGGGTTAATCTATTTGAATTTATTGAAACGACAACGGTTGCTAGTATTAGCTTTATTTTAGTGTATTTAAGCTTTGTTTTACCAATATCGTTTTGGTTAGCGTATAAAAAAACTATTTTTATTACGCTTTTCATACTAATAGCACCGACAGCAATCTGTTCTATGTTCTTTCAAATCAACCTAGAACAAATTCAACTATATAACAGCGTGTTATTCGTTAGTTCAATATGCATATTCATAGTATCTGTCTTCGTTTCAGTAAAGTTGTATGAGAAGAGAGAATTTTAAAAGGTGCCTTATATAAGGCGCCTTATTCAATAACGACAATATGAAAGTAAGAGTTTATAAACAGAGAGGCTGTTTGGTACAACATCTTTTGGAGTATGTAATATAAAGCTGAAAACGATAACGAGAATGAGAAAGAGGAAAAATAAAAATAGGATCTGCTTATGTATAGAATTTTGCATATAACCCACTCCTTTTTTAGGTAGTATGTCCAAAAGAAAGAAGGATATGAAAAATTTTAGGAGGGAGAATGATGAACAAAATAAAGTGGTTATATAGAATTGGGGTACTTTTATTTTCAATCGGTCTCATAATAGCAAATTTTTACTCGGATATACCACCGCCATTTCCTAATTTGCATAAAGGGATTGGTATAAGTATTGTCATAGCTGGTCTTCTTTGTCTTATCGCATCAAATTTCTATAGAAAATCTGAATGAATATAAAGTGAAACTTTAATCAGTGGGGGTTTTGTCCATCCCCACTGATTATTAGTTGAACCAATCGGGCGTTTACGGGCAGTTGATCTCCCACCTAACTCCCTCGCATTCGCCGAATTTTGAGGTGGGGGTCTTACTGCCCGTTAATGCGGGATAAAAAAGGACAGTTACTTCTTTTCAGAAGAACTGTCCTTTTTAAATAACTTGTTCCATAGCTTGGCGATACTCCATATAATCACGATTGTAATGGAGGCAATAATTGACCAAGCGATAGATGCAATTTCAAGTGCCATGTTAGGAAGGAATGTAAGAATGGATAATACTTTATGAAACAGCCATTCTATTATATGAAAACTTATTTGTAATAGAATGACGATCCCAAGTGTGATCCATGTTAAGATTTGTTTTCCTTTTTCTTTCCACATGACATTCACCTCACGTTAGCCTAATAATTTTAAGCCAACAGCACCGCATAGAATGCAGCTTAAGAAGGCAAGGCGACGCCAATCCGCTGACTCGCGGAAAATAAGAATACCGAGAAGTGCACTTCCGGCAGTTCCGATTCCAGTCCAAATTGCGTAAGCAGTTCCCATCGGTAATGTGTTCATTGCAAGAGATAAGAAGAAGAAGCTTACGCCAAAGTTAGCGATTAAAATAACTTTTGGTGCCCAGCCTTTCTTTTCAGTGGCTACTTTCATAAAGAGTACACCAACAATTTCACAAATACCAGCTAGAATTAAAAATACCCAATCCATTTTATGCGGCCTCCTTCGCTTCTTTTTCTTCTGTTACTCGTTTTAAACCAATTACTCCGAAGAAGATTAAACCGATTAATAAAACTTTTACGATAGAGAAAGGTTCTCCGAAGATGAAAATCTCTGTAAGAACGATTCCACCAGCTCCAATTCCTGTAAAGACTGCGTATACAGTGCCGACAGGTAAATCTTTATATGCTCTAAATAATAAGACGAAACTAATTGTAATTAATAGAGCAACACCAGCCCACTCAAGTGGTGCCTCCGCTTTTTTAAGTCCAATAACCCAAAATATTTCAATAATACCAGCTATGATTACATAAATCCATGCCATATGTCATTTCTCCTTCCTACCAGTCGTTAGGTAAAGGGCTTAAAAACGACGCATTGCAAAGGAGCAATCCGTCAGTTTGAAAGGCCGCGCCAAAATACTTTCCAAGAAGCTTCTAAACGTGTCTCAAAACGATTTAAACCTGCGTATAGTAGTTCAACCATAAGGCCGTCAAGTAAGCATAAAAAAGCCTCCAAAGCATCTTTTACTTCAATGTTATGCAGTTCATCTTGTTCGCTTGCTCTTTTAAACACAGGGAATAAAAGTTTTCCGACATTTTCAATGTGTACATTCGCTTTATCAATAATTTGTTCGCGAAATGCATCCGGCGGAAAATAAGAAGTTCGTAACCAAAACATTGATTCTTCACTTTCACCAAATCGTTTTGCATAGCCTTTTAACAAATTTAAGAGCAATTCTTCAGTAGACGAATTTGAAAATTTTTCGATATCGTCTGTGAAGCTTTGCAAATCTTTTTGAAGAGCGGATTCTAAGCATGTAAAATATAGCTCTTCTTTTCCTTTAAAGTGTGCGTAAATCGATGGTTTTTTAATCCCAACTTCTTGAGCAATATTTGCTAATGAAGTTCCTTCGTAGCCGTAGCGTGCGAAATGAGAAAGTGCTACAGCTTTAATGCGGTTTGCTGTCATTTTCATCCCCTACCTACCGTTCGTTAGGTTCATTATATGAGATAAAAAATATAAAGTCAATAGGTGAAGAACTGAAAAAAGAGTGCTATGGTTGGCACTCTTTTCTAGACTGTTTTTCGCTCAATTAAATGGAATGAAAGTTCTTCTGAGTTTCCAATAATGTGTTCGTTTTGTATCTGTTTATGAAATAAAGAAAAAGCACGTGATCCCATTGTGAGCCCGGGATGCTCAATAGTTGTAATTTCTAATGCTTTTGAAATTTCATGGTTATCAAATCCCAGGATAGCGAGGTCTTCAGGTATGCGAATGCCATGTTTTTTTGCCTCTGTTAATAAACCAGCAGCTACTTGATCGTTCGCTGTGAAAATAGCGGTTGGACGATTTTTCATGTTTAAAATACGATGAAGTATTTTTGCCCCGTCCTGCATCGTATAACATTGATGGAAAATCCAATCAGGGTGTACTGTTTTTCCTTCGTGACGAAGAGTGTCGGCGAAAGCTTTTTCACGCTCGATTGAATTAACACTTGTTTTTCTTGCTAAACAAATGCCGATTTTTTCATGACCTTTACTGAGTAAATAGGAAGTACCGAGACGGAATCCTTCGTAATGATCTACATAGACAGATGAAATGAGGGGATGGTTCATTTTTTCACATGAAATAATAGGGGCAAATTTTGCGAACGGTTCAATTTGTTCCCATGAACTCGTGCGAGAGCAAATAATCATCCCGTCAAATTGTTTCATTTTCATCATTTCAAGAACGCGAATTTCTTCAATACTATCGTAATTCGTTTGGCATAAATTAATATGATATCCAGCTGCTAACGCTTCGTTTCCGATTCCTTCAATGATCGTGCTAAAGTACGGAAGATTAATAAAAGGTAGCATAACGCCAATTGTATATGTTTTACCCTTTATTAAATGGATAGCATTTATATTTTTTGCATAGTTCAATTCTTCAACTGCATCTAAAACACGCTTACGTTTTTCCTCTTTTACGTAAGGATGATTATTAAGGACACGAGAAACAGTTGATATAGATACACCAGCAGTTTTTGCAATTTGTTTTATATTGGCCATATGTATCACCTCTTTCCTTAATTATAAGGGGAAAATAATAAGAATGAAAAAAATCTTGACCTGAAAAGCTTTTCACAATCTATGTTATAAGCATGACTTCTGTTGTTCGCGTAACCTTTTTATTTGGGCGTAAGAATAGTGGGGTCTTTTTTGTATGCCTGCAAAGAATTTTTGTCAGAATGTGTGAGAATAACGTGGGAAGTTTTCGGAGGAGGCGTTTGATAACGAAGCGAATAGTAGAGAGTATAAACGCTTCACTCGTTAAGAGAGCGGTATGAAAGGGCGGAAACAAATTGAAAAAAGGAATCATTTGTTTCGTGTTTTCTAGTGTAATACTTAGCTCATGTTCATTTCAGCAAACGATGCAAGAAGAAAAAACATTTGTAGGAACAACAGGAGGGGCTAAGGACCGTGTTACTGATCCGATTCCGCTAAAGGAACTTCCAAAATATTTTCCGGCGAAGTTTAAAGTTCCAACGTTTTTACCTTATGACATTACGAGTGATGTGAAGGGAGAGGTAAGAACGATGGGAAAGAAGAATGCTGTCTTAACGATTAAATATAAGCAACAAGAGAAAGGAAGGCACGATTATATAGAATTAACAGTGGCCAACTTTTCTTACAGTTTTCCATACCTCGTAGAAGAAAATCGATTTCAAGAACAAATGAAATTGAATAATGGAGCACCTGCTTATTTTAAAAATAAGGATGATTACGAGCGAGGGGACGAATTTGCTACGCTTATATGGAAAGAGAAGGGGATTGAATATCAGCTATTATATCGTAATGTAGATGAGAAAGCTGAAGATGTGATTAAACAAAATCTGCTGTACATTGCGAACAATATGGAATGAAAAAACTAGCTGTATCGTGCAGCTAGTTTTTTGTATATTATTTCTTTTTAATTTTTCCTGACCAAGATTTAAATCCACCTTTTAATTGGTAGAAATCTGTGTAGCCTTGTTTTTTTAAGTATTGAGCTGCACGACCTGTACGGAATCCGCTTTGGCAATATAAATAAACCGGTTGATCTTGGCGAAGTTCTTTGTGGCGAAGGCGAATTTGTGATAATGGAATGTTACGCGCACCTAAAATATGTCCCGCGTTAAATTCATCCGCTTCGCGAATATCGATAAGCTGTGCTTTACGGTAGCCAGCGCGAAATTCATCTTCTGAAAGTGTTTTAATTAATTTTTTCTGATAGAAATACATCCATACAGTGTAGCCGATGAATGCTGCAATTGCGGCTAGTATAATAATCAAGTTTGTTGACACGATTCTATCGCTCCCTTTTTTCTTATCCTACTTTCAATATTATAATGCCCATATGTATTTATGCAACAGATTCATTTGTATATAAGAAGAAATTTCGTATTCTTTCACAAATTTTGTCGAATTTGGTAGACTAGAGAATGTGAAAAATAATTGGTTATATGAGGTGCAGGATGGGAAAAGAAAAATGGTGTTATATTAACTCTGGTCAATGTTCACCAGCATTTAATATGGCGTTAGATGAATGTTTATTAAATTGGCAAAGTGCAAAGGAAATGTCACCAACAATTCGTTTTTATGAATGGGAAGTACCAACATTAACAGTCGGGTATTTCCAGCGTGTTGAAAAAGATATAAATATGGATGTAGTTAACGAAAAGAAATATGGATTCGTTCGTCGTCAAACAGGCGGCAGGGGTGTACTACATGACAAAGAATTAACGTACAGTGTTATTGTGTCTGAAGATCATCCGAATATGCCAAAAACAGTTACAGAAGCATACCGAATTATTTCGCAAGGCTTATTGGACGGTTTTAAGGCATTAGGATTAGAAGCGTATTATGCAGTTCCGAAAACAGAAGCGGATCGTGAGAATTTAAAAAATCCGCGTTCAGGAGTATGTTTTGATGCACCATCTTGGTATGAGATTGTAGTTGAAGGAAGAAAAATCGCGGGTAGTGCCCAAACACGTCAAAAAGGTGTTATCTTACAACACGGTTCTATTCCGTTAGAAATAGATTTAGATGAGTTATACGACCTATTTTTATTCCCAAATGAGCGAGTAAAAGAGCGTATGAAAAACATGTTTTCTTCTAAAGCGGTAGCGATTAATGAATTAACAGACCGCACATTTACGATTGAACAGTTAATTAAAGCGTTTGAAACTGGATTTGAAAAAGGTTTAGATATAGAGCTTGTGCCGTATGAACTAACAGAAGAACAGCTTCATGAAGTTCAAACTTTAGCAAAAGAGAAGTATGAAAGTAATGAATGGAATTATAAAAAATAAGGAGATGGCGACCGCCATCTCCTTATTTTTATAGTAAATTAAGTACTTTTTCTACTTTGATTCCTTTATCTTGTAAAGAACGAAGGCGATTTACAACGTCCATAATTTCTTTGTCGAATGTAACGCTAATACCTTGGCTTTGTAGCTCTTTTTTTAATCCTTCAATAGAATCATCTATGTCGATGCCAAGCTCGTAATCTTGACAAACTTCAATTGTCTTTTTCACAAGTTTAACATAATTTTCTTGTAGTTTTGTATTTGTTTCAGTCAAAGCAGGTTGCTTCGGTTTTACAGGAGTAACCGGTGCTGTCTCTTGCTTTGTAACTGGAGTAGGTACTGCTTTTTTCACAGGTGCTGGAGTAGATAGTTCTGTAGCTGCTTCAACACTTACTGACTTCGGCGTTGGTACCGGAGTAGGTTTAGGTGCAGCAGGTGTTTCTACTCGCGTAATAGGCTTTGGAGCAGGTGTAACTGCTTTTGGAGCTTCTACAACTGTTTCTTCTTGCTCAGCAGCTTCTTTATTTTCTTTGCTCCACATAACGCGTTCAACTTCTAGAGAAACATTGTTTTTGTTCATCGCTGTTAATGTAACTTTACCAACCTCAGCGTTCCCAGTGAAATCAACAATTTTATAAATAACACTCTTGTTCCAATCCACGTTTCCGCTCAAAAATAATTCTTCGTTACATTTCGGCGTTAAGCCCTCGATTTTAATTTCTGCGTTTACACCGTTTTCACTATATACCATAATTAGCGAAGCATTTACGTCTTCGTCTGCTAACATTAGTTCACGTACCATTTTGCCGGTGCGTACTTGCGTTTTCTTCTTAACTGACATCAAATTTCTCCTCTCAAAAATTCAGTAATAATAAAAAAATCGTATAACGAAAAATAATTGCTCACGAAGATTTATGATACCGATAATAAAAGCATCACGTCAACAATTAACTTTAATTATTTTGCATTTTTCTTATTTTCTTTATGAAATTTTTCAATTTGTAAAATTATACAGAAGAAAAACAGCCGTTTGAAGGGCTGTTAAAAATTTGATTTTTTGTATAGTAATTTATATAAAATAAAAAATAGGATAGCGATTAAGGCGTTTTGCCAAAAGGTTAGATGATAAATGAGATAAGGTTGTTTTTTAAAATAGACATTTAAAAGTACAGCTGAACAAAATGGAGTAGCAAATGCGAATCCAAATAGAATCCTTCTTTTCCAATTCATCTTTTGATTAAAGGAATAGCGCTTTAATAAATATAAAATGAAAAGTATACCTAGTATAAAGTGAAACGAACAAAGTGGTTCCAGGGATGCTAAAAGCTGGGCTTAATTGTTCGATATTCTTCCCGAAGATTAAAATGAAAGTCGAAACAAGTGCATCTATTCCAAACTGTATAGCAAGAAGTAAGCTAATAACAAAACCGATTAAAGAAGTTTGTTCTAGCTTTGTTTGGGTTGGTAAAGCTGATATAAGTTCATCGCAGTAAGATCGTAAATCATTTCCGAAAATATCATAAGCATTTTTATTTTCTGCTTGTGCTTCGATGAGATGATCTAATATTTCTAATAAAAGTTCTTCTAATTTTTGTTCGGGTACGTTAGATAATCGGAGATATACTAGCATATCACCGTAAGCAGCTTCGTTTTCAGGTGTTAGAAGTTCGCGTTTTTTATTGTTCAATTCAACCATGTCTTTCGCTTTCATCCCTATCACTCCCCTTGTAATAAGTTGTTTACCGTCGTTGAAACCATTCCCCAACTTTTTTTAAATTCTTCAAGTTGTTCTAATCCCTTATCAGTTACGTGATAATATTTTCGCTTCGGTCCAAGAGAGGAAGCCTTTAATGTACCTTCAATAAGTTTCTCTTTTTGCATGCGTAACAATAAAGGATAGATGCTTCCTTCACTTACGAATGTAAAGCCGTGTTTATTTAATTTTGTACTTAGTTCATATCCGTACACTTCTTCTTGTGAAATGATATATAGAATGCAACCTTCTAGTACACCTTTTAACATTTGGCTGTGCATGATTTCACCACCTTTTATCCAGGTAACTTGCGTTGCAAGGTAGCTGTTATCCAAATTATAACAGTCAGTAACTTGCAACGCAAGTTACTGAAGTGGAAAACTTTAATCTGTGTTAATTTTCATGTGCTTCCCATACTAACGAGAGGAGGGAAGCACATGAAACCATTTATGCCAAAACTCGTTTACTTTGAACCGAGGGCACTCGAATATCCGCTTGGAAAAGAGCTTTATGAGAAGTTTACGAAGATGGGATTAGAAATTCGTGAAACGACATCACACAATCAAATTAGAAATTTTCCAGGGGAAAATGAATTGCAAAAGTATCGTAATGCAAAAGCAACACTTGTCGTTGGGGTGAGGAAGACGTTAAAGTTTGATACATCAAAACCTTCAGCTGAATATGCAATTCCGCTTGCAACAGGGTGTATGGGACATTGTCATTATTGTTATTTGCAAACGACACTTGGGAGTAAACCTTACGTAAGGGTGTATGTGAATCTAGATGAAATCTTTGAGAAGGCAAAGCAATATATGGATGAAAGGGCCCCTGAAATAACAAGATTTGAAGCGGCGTGTACATCAGACATCGTTGGAATTGATCATTTGACACATGCATTAAAGTGGGCGATAGAGTTTATCGGAGAAAGTGAACATGGACGTTTACGTTTCGTTACGAAATATTCGCATGTTGATCATTTATTAGATGCAAAGCATAATGGGAAAACGCGTTTTCGATTTAGTATTAATTCACGTTATGTGATTAAAAATTTTGAAACAGGGACATCGCCATTTGAAGAGCGAATTGAGGCTGCTCGTAAAGTAGCGGGGGCTAATTATCCTCTTGGCTTTATTGTTGCGCCAATTTATATGCATGAAGGGTGGGAAGAAGGGTACCGTGAATTGTTTGAACGATTGTACAATGCGTTAAAAGACATGACGATACCAAATTTAACGTTCGAATTAATTCAACATCGTTTTACGAAACCAGCCAAAAAAGTCATTCAAGAACGTTATCCGAATACGAAACTTGAAATGGATGAAGAGAAGCGGAAATATAAATGGGGACGATACGGTATTGGGAAATATGTATATCAAAAGGATGATGTGGAAGTATTAGAAGAAACAATACGAGGTTATATATATGAGTATTTTCCCGATGCAGAAATTCAATATTTTACATAAGGGGAATCTGGATTCTTTTTTTGTTTTATATATTTAGGCTCGTTTCCACCTTGTCACGTTATTCTTTCTGGTGTATCATTTTATTGATTGCTTCGTACGGAATAAGCAAAATGAAATTGGATGGAGGAAACCGATGCCTACCCCTAGTATGGAAGATTATATTGAACAAATTTATTTGTTGATTGATGAAAAGGGTTATGCCCGTGTATCTGATATTGCTGAAGCGCTTAGTGTACATCCATCCTCTGTAACAAAAATGGTACAAAAATTAGACAAAGACGAATATCTAATTTATGAAAAATATAGAGGGCTTGTATTAACATCAAAAGGTAAAAAAATCGGAGAACGTCTCGTATATCGTCATGAATTGTTAGAACAGTTTATGCGCATTATCGGTGTGGATGAAAGCAAAATTTATAATGATGTAGAAGGAATTGAACATCATTTAAGTTGGGAATCAATTGACCGTATCGGTGATTTAGTACAATACTTTGAACAAGATGAAGTTCGAGTAAAAACACTTCGTGGTGTTCAAAAAGCAAATGAAGAGAAAAGTAATTAAGGGGAACGTGTGGCGTTTCCTTTTTTATTTCAATCGAAAAGGACGGGAGAATAATGAAAGCAATTATTTTTGATTTTGATGGATTAATTGTGGACACAGAAACAATATGGTTTCACTCTTTCAGAGATGCTGTTCGTGAATACGGCGGCGAGTTACCTTTAGGGGAATTTGCAAAATGTATTGGAACGACAGATGAAGTGCTTTATGCATATTTAAAAGAGCAATTAAAAGAAAAATTTAACGAGCATGCATTAAAGGGAAAAGTAACAACTTTACATAAAGAGAAAATGAAAATACCAAAAGCGCGTGACGGGGTAAAAGAATATTTAGAAGAAGCGAAAGAACTTGGATTGAAAATCGGATTAGCCTCTAGTTCATCTAGGGAGTGGGTCGTTCGTTTTTTAGAAGAGCTACAAATTAGAGATTATTTTGAAGTGATTAAAACGCGAGAAGATGTAGAGAAGGTAAAACCAGATCCAGCTCTTTATAAAGTTACGATAGAAGAATTAGGAATTGAACCATCAGAAGCTGTTGTATTTGAAGATTCATTAAATGGATTGAAAGCAGCGGTGGCAGCAGGATTAAAGTGTGTCGTCGTACCTAATGATGTGACAAGAAATTTGCAATTTGAAAACCATCACCTTCGTATCGAAAGTATGAAAGAGAAAAGTTTGAAAGAAGTGCTTCAACATATAAAGTGAAACTTTAATCAGTAGGGTTTTTCGCATCTTCCACTGATTATTAGCCCCGCACCAATCGGGATAAAAAAGACCGTATTTCCTAAAAGGAAGCACGGTCTTTCTTTTTGTTTTTTTTACCTTCAATGACAGTTAAATGAGATTGTTTTCTTTTTCTTTTCAACGATGGAGAATTACCCTTTTTCCCCTTGTCATCAGAAGCATTTCGTTTCAAGAAAGAATTGCTTAGGGGTGCTACATTTTGTTTCCCGTGTTTGCGGTTCGATTGTTTCGCTGCACGCTTATATGAGCTTTGCGAATTTGCAGAACCACTAGAGTTTGTAAACATTTTGTAGAGTAAGTAAAAGATACCGACGACAGCTAACATGATACCAATGTTTTTCAATACTTCCATTGGATTTGTAATAACAGATGAAACAAGGCCGAATATTGCCAATCCGATAATAAGCACAAATATAGCGAATGTAAACGAACGACCGTTCATAAGGGACACCTCCTAAAAACATATATTTAAATTAGTATATTAACGATGAGGAAAGGAGTTGAACACCATTTTTAAATATTTATTGTTTGTTTTCTAAACGTAATAATTCTTCAAACGATGCGATTGCAACTTCCGCTTGATCATCTGTTGGTTCTTTCGTTGTTAATAGTTGCAGCCATAATCCTGGATATCCAAGTACTCGTAAAACAGGGACATCTCGTAATCGATTGGTAAATTGTAATACTTCAAAAGAAATACCGAGAACAACTGGAATTAATAAAATTCGGTTTACTACCCTTGCCCAAAGCGGATCTGTAGGGACGAGGAAATAGACAAACATTCCAATAATGACTGTAAATATAATAAAGCTACTGCCACAGCGATAATGGAGGCGAGTTTGCTTTTGAACATTTTCTACAGTCAGTGGAAGATTATTCTCATAAGCATTGATTACTTTATGTTCCGCACCGTGGTACTGAAATACCCGCTTAATAAGTGGGGTTAAAGAAATGAAGTATATATAGCTCAATAATAGCATGAGCTTAATGACACTTTCGACAATGATTTGCCCTGTATGAGATGGGAAAATCGGTCTCGTTAATTCAGCTAAAAGTGCAGGAACTGCTGTGAAAATTACTTTACCGAATATGAACGATAAAACGCCAACTGCTGCAACTCCTAATACCATCGTTAATTTTGATTGTTCTTCTTTTTTATTTGCAAGTTGTTCATCTTCTTCTGGGTGGACATCAAATCGTTCTGAAGCAAAGTTTAAATGTTTCGCTCCATTCGCACTTGCATCCACAATAGCGGCAATACCTCGTAAAAATGGAATTTTCTTTAGTAGAGATAATGCTTTATTACGAACGCGTGGTAAACGATAAAATTCAATCGATTTATCTTTACGACGAACCGCTGTAACAGTATATTCTCTACCGCCAAACATAACTCCTTCTATGACTGCCTGCCCGCCATATATTTGTTTTGACTCTTCTGCCATGTTAACACCAACCTGTATTTGTTTCTCTCTTATGTAGAAAAAGAGGCAATTGTCATACTTGGTTTTGTCATCTTGAAATAAGACAATCACCGAGTTTCCTTTATTTTATCGACAAATACAGGCAGATGACAAGGGAAAATGTTACGAGAGTCGGACATTTCTTATTCTTTTTATAGACAAATTTGGCAGGATTTAAACATGCCTCAAAATAGTTTCGGGCATACTAGTGAGCGGAGGTGTCAATGTGAATCAAGAACAATCAACAATAAGAAACTTTGTACAAATTGGTTTATTTGGTGGCTTATTTTGGGGAGGTATATGGTATTTCCTTCATATATTCTCATTTACAGAAGCTGGACCTAACTATTTACTTTTACCGTTTGCATTTGGAGATTGGAAAGAAGGGGTTTGGGGAAATGTACTAGGTATCGTTTGTATGGGACTTCTTTCAATTTTAGTGGCATTTCTCTATAAAGCCCTTTTTAAAAAGTTTGAAGGAGTACTCCCTGGCGTACTATACGGTTTGTTTTGGTGGGCATTATTATTTTTGGGGATGGGGCTAATGGCACCTGTTATTAAAAGTGCACTCCATTTACCGAAAGAAACAATTGTAACGACAATATGTATCTTTATATTATATGGTGTTTTTATTTCGTATTCTGTAGCATTCGAATCGAATAATACAAATAGAGGAGAAGGGGTCGAGAAGACAAACTATTCAAATAAGTGATTCCTATGTTAAAATGTCGTATAGACATTTTTTAATATTAAGGAGTTTTAAGAAAATGAAAAAGTTACTCCTCGTAAATGGTCCTAACCTAAATCGCCTTGGCGTTAGGGAAGTAAATGTATACGGAAAAGGAACGTTAGCGACGCTTGAAACAGATATGAAACACGAAGCAGAGAAAATGGGAGTGGAGTTAGAATGTTTCCAATCGAATCATGAAGGTGCTATTATCGATCGTCTTCATGAGGCTGAAGATATATATGAAGGGATCATTTTAAATCCTGGAGCATTTACGCATTATAGCTATGCGATTCGAGATGCAATTGCGAGCATTTCGATTCCTGTTATTGAAGTACATATTTCTAACATTCACCAGCGTGAATCGTTCCGTCACGAATCTGTGACGGCGGCTGTTTGTGCGGGACAAATTGTTGGATTTGGTTTTTATGGCTATAAGTTAGCGTTATTTGCATTAATGGAGAAATTGAGGGAGGCATAAAGTAATGGAAAAGATCGAGAGATTAAGAAGTGCGTTTGATGAGGCTGGTATTGACGGTATCGTATTAACGAATGAACATAGCCGTAGATATATGGCGAATTTCACAGGAACAGCTGGTGTTGTACTAATTTCAAAAGAGCGTGCTCTATTTATTACAGATTTCCGTTATGTAGAGCAAGCTAGTAAGCAAGCGGTTGGATACGAAATAGTGCAGCATCCAGGATTAATTCTTGATGAAGTTGCGAAACAAGTTAAAGAACTTGGAATTCAAAAGCTAGGATTTGAGCAAGATACTCTTACATATAGCTCTTACGTAACGCATAATGAAGCGATCGAAGCTGAATTCATCCCAACTTCTGGGCTTGTAGAAAAGTTACGCTTGATAAAGACTGATTCAGAGATTAAGATATTAAAGGAAGCTGCACAGATTGCAGATGCTGCCTTTGAGCATATTCTATCATTCATTCGCCCGGGAGTATCTGAAATTGAAGTGTCAAATGAACTTGAATTTTTCATGAGAAAACAAGGAGCAACATCTTCTTCGTTTGATATTATCGTTGCTTCAGGTCTTCGTTCGGCATTACCGCACGGCGTGGCATCTGAAAAAGTGATAGAAAAAGGAGATTTCGTTACATTAGACTTCGGCGCTTATTACAAAGGATATTGCTCTGATATTACTCGTACGATTGCAGTCGGTGAACCATCTGATAAATTAAAAGAAATTTATAATATCGTTTTAGAAGCACAACTACGTGGTGTGAACGGTATTAAAGCTGGTTTAACGGGTCGTGAGGCTGATGCATTAACGCGTGATTACATAACGGAAAAAGGATATGGTGAATACTTCGGACACTCTACTGGTCATGGAATCGGTCTTGAAATCCATGAAGCACCAGGTTTAGCGTTCCGTTCTGATACAGTACTTGAACCAGGTATGGCTGTAACAGTAGAACCAGGTATTTATATTCCAGGTGTTGGCGGGGTACGTATTGAAGATGATATCATTGTAACAAGTGAAGGTAATGAAGTAATAACGAAATCACCAAAAGAACTTATTATTTTGTAATACACAGGAGGATTTTTTTACATGATTTCAGTAAACGATTTTCGTACAGGTTTAACAATTTCAGTGGACAATGCCCTTTGGCAAGTAATGGATTTCCAACACGTAAAGCCAGGTAAAGGTGCTGCATTCGTTCGCTCTAAACTACGTAACCTTCGCACAGGATCTGTTCAAGAGAAAACATTCCGTGCAGGTGAAAAAGTAGAAAAAGCACACATCGAAAACCGTCGTATGCAATACTTATACGCGAGCGGTGAGTCTCACGTATTTATGGATAACGAAACTTATGAGCAAATCGAACTTGGTGAAAACCAAATCGAGCGCGAATTGAAATTCTTAAAAGAAAACATGGGAGTATCTATTATGACATACCAAGATGAAGTACTTGGTGTTGAACTTCCGAACACAGTTGAATTAAAAGTTGCAGAAACAGAGCCTGGTATTAAAGGTGACACAGCTTCTAACGTAACAAAACCAGCTAAATTAGAAACTGGTCTTGTTGTACAAGTACCAATCTTCATTAATGAAGGCGAAATGCTTATCATCAACACTGGTGAAGGTAAATACGTTTCTCGTGCATAGTAGAAAAGCACTCGTGATTATCACGAGTGCTTTTTTTATAGGAAATAGGGCAGATAGTAAATTGCAGTTATAGCAAAACTAACTGTGACGAGTGAAAGGGTACCCATAATATATGGAGTCAAAACAATTTGAAACGGGCGTATTTCACCAGTTTCAATACCGGTAAAAGTTTTATTCGTTGCATGATCCATATTGTTATTTCTAAAGGTACTCATAATAATTAACCACGTAATTGCAAATATTGCTAGACTGCCAAGGAAAAAGCTCTCCATAAATGACCAGCCGACCATTTTTGAAAAAAGATAAATAATAGCTAATTCTACTACAATTGTTAAACTAATTTTCAATCCTTTCATATTTTCCCCCCTCATTTTGTACTTCCAACCAATTTGAAAATTTTTCGCATGATACAACATGCAGTACGCAAGGTGATTTTACTTCTTTCTCCAAAGCAGCGTGTACGTCTGGAAATTGTTTTTCCACATGTAATGAAATGTAAGGTAGTTTCTCTTGTGCTTTTAAAGAGCGAATGTTATTCGTTTTAGCACCGGCAAATACGTATGTAAGTTGCAAGTCTAAAAGCGATTTTAAAGATCTCTTTTTTCGCAGATTCGTTATATCCTCTTCCCCAATATTGATAGCCGAGCCAACTTCCAATATGTGAGTGCTTTTGTTCGTAATTAATATGTTTAAGAGTCGTGAGGCCAATTATTTCATTTTCCTCACTTACAATCACTCTTGATAAGGAGTGTTTTTTTCGCTCCTCTCCAATTGCAAAAAGAATGAACGCCTTTGTATCTTCCACTGATTCTACTTCTATCCCGCATTAACGGGCAGTAAGACTCCCACCTCAAAATTCAGCTGGAGCAAAGAAGTTAGGTGGGAGATCAACTGCCCGTAAACGCCCGATTGGTGTGGGCTAATAATCAGTGGGGGATGAACAAAACCCCCACTGATTAAAGTTTTACTTTATCCCTAATGCATTTTTTACATGTGGATTGCTTGATAGCTCAAAAATCACATTTGCATATCGTAAATCGAGCGGTAATAAAGTAACTTGCTTCATCATCTATGCTCCTTTTCTATTAAATATACCATAAATTAATTAGAATATTCGGTTTTCGATCAAGTCGATAGAGAAAAATTATGTTTTTACTTCTGAAATAGACAACCTCTGCATATGGTTGTACAAATATATTCTTTTTCAGAATAAGGAAGTAGTAACTGTTATGGGAGAAGGTGGGAGAATGAAACAGTGGCTAGCGGCAATGGAAACATCCGTGCTTGTTATGGGGTTACTTCGGTTGTTTTCAGGAAGCGCGGAAATATTCGCCGCTTTGCTTATGCTTTACGTGAATGATGCGAAGAAAGCATTGTTTATAAATGGTATGTTGGCGTTTGTTGGACCGACCGTATTAATTTTAACAATGACAATTGGCATAGCGAGTGTAGCAAGTGAGATTTCTTTCTTGAAACTCTTTTTTCTAGCACTTGGAATTGGCTGCATTTTTATCGCGTTGTTGAAATAGTAAGTCGAGTATAGTGGGGAGAAGCTTATGAAAGAAGTATTAGAAGTTTTACCGAAAACGATGAAACAGTTAGTTGAAGGTTGTAAGCAATACGATACTCTAGAGGAAATTCGCGTTCGAATTGGAAGGCCACTAGAGTGTATTGCACATGGAGAAGTGTTTTTCTATGACTATATCGCTACAGCGGAAGATGCAATCCATTTATTGAATAAATTAAGTCAATTCTCAATTTATACGATGGAAGAGGAATTGAAACGTGGATATGTGACACTACGAGGAGGACATAGAATTGGCCTAGCTGGAAAAGTCATTACAGAAAAAAGTGCAGTGAAAATGATTCGGGATGTCTCTTCTTTTAATATTCGTATTGCCCGTCAAAAAATAGGGATTGCTGAGCCGCTTCTGCCATATCTTTATGAATCGCGATGGTTAAACACGATGGTAATTGGCCCACCGCAAACGGGGAAAACAACACTTTTAAGAGATGTAGCACGCTGTATGAGTCAAGGTGTAAGTGCTTCGAAAATTCCTTCATGTAAAGTGGGGATTGTTGATGAACGATCAGAAATTGCGGGCTGTGTGAAAGGAATCCCGCAATATGACTTTGGCGTGCGAGTAGATGTATTAGACGCTTGTCCAAAAGCTGAAGGAATGATGATGATGATTCGTTCTATGAGCCCAGACATATTAATCGTAGATGAAATTGGACGTAAAGAAGATAGTGAAGCGATTATGGAGGCGGTACATGCAGGTGTTCAGCTTTTTATAAGTGCACATGGATTTTCTTATGATGATGTTGTGAAACGTCCATCGTTACAGGCGGTGCTGGAACTTGGTGTATTTGATAGGTTTGTGGAATTATCAAAAGCGAGAGGGCCAGGAACAGTTATGCAAGTGAAAGATAGAGATGGAAAACCAGTATTATCCCATAGAAAGGTTCAAGGCGTATGGTGAAAATATTTGGTGCGGTATTAATAGTTGCTGTTAGCACTTTTTTCGGATTTTCATACGCTAAAAGGTACAGTGAGAGACCGCGGCAACTTAGGTTATTGAAGGCAGCATTGCAATCATTAGAAGCTGAAATTATGTATGGACACACGCCGTTATCTGAGGCTGCAGAGCGTTTAGTCAAACAAATGCCGAAGCCGTTAAATTGGATATTTCAAAGCTTTTCGAAACGGCTAGAGGACGGGGAGCAAACAGTTAGAGAAGCTTGGATTGATAGTTTGAAGGAGAACTGGACGTTAACGGCGTTTAAACAAACCGAGTATGAAATCTTACAACAATTTGGTGAAACACTTGGACAACATGATCGTGAATCACAGCAAAAACATATTCGCTTATGTATTACACATTTGGAGAGAGAAGAAGGAGAAGCGAAAGCATTACAACTACAATATGAAAAAATGATAAAGAGTTTAGGGGTACTAGCAGGGCTACTTATCGTAATTTTACTGCTATAGGGGGGAGAAAGGCGATGTCCATTGATGTTGGATTAATATTTCAAATCGCCGGAATCGGCATTGTTTTAGCTTTCATTCATACTGTACTAAAAGAATTAAAGCGAGAGGATATTGCAAATTGGGTTATCCTTGTCGGTTTTGTCGTTATTTTGTTTCATGTTGCATTTTTAATTAATACTCTATTCGACAAGATTAAAAGTGTCTTTCTCTTCCAGTAAAGGAGGCGGTTCGAATCGAAATTATACAAATTGTCGGATTAGGCCTCGTTGCTACATTTTTAGCTGCTGTTTTAAATCAGCATAAGTCTAGTATTACATCGTTATTTATTGTGTTCATTGGTAGCATGATGTTTCTTCTCTTAATCGATCAAATTCATTCTATTTTACAAATGATTGAGAGAGTGGCGAGTGAAGCGAAGGTTAGCAACGTATATGTAGAAACGTTATTGAAAATTATAGGGATTGCTTATATCGCTGAGTTTGGTGCGCAAATTACAAAGGATGCTGGTCAAGGTGCAATCGCTTCGAAAATTGAATTAGCTGGGAAAATCTTAATTCTCGTCATGGCAATTCCTATTTTGACGGTTGTAATTGAAACAATTCTCGGTTTTTTACCTACGGGATAAGGGGGAGTGAATGTTGAGGAAGTTTGGAGCTAAGCTATTATTTGCTTGCTTCCTTTTCTTTTCTTTACCGATTGTTGTACAAGCTTCTCCTATAGAAACAAACGTCGTTGATCAACAATTGGATAAGCTCGGAATTGAAGATGTGAAGCAATTTTGGGACGGGCTTGTTACAAAGTATGGAGGCTATTTACCAGAGAGTCAAAAAGGAAGCTTTATGGAGTTTGTAAAGGGAGAAAAAGAGTTCTCCATAAAAGAGTGGATGATAGGTCTACTAAAATATTTATTTCATGAGCTTGTTGCAAATGGAAAGTTACTTGGAACGCTCATTATGCTCACGATTTTCAGTGCATTGTTGCAATCGTTGCAATCTGCTTTTTCAAAGAGTAGCGTGAGTAAAATCGCTGATGCAGTCGTATACATGGTACTTATTATTTTCGCTTTAAATAGTTTTTATGTCGTTATGACATATGCAAGAGAGACGATACAAACAATGGTAGATTTTATACTAGCGTTATTACCAATTTTACTTGCACTCGTAGCAACAGGCGGCGGTGTTGTTTCTGTATCATTTTTTCATCCAATCATCATTTTCTTAATGAATACGAGTGGGCTTCTTATGAACTATATCGTTCTACCACTTTTATTACTTGCAACTATATTAAGTATTGTAAGCACGATGAGTGATCAATATAAAGTTACGAAATTGTCCAAGCTTTTGCAAAACGTTAGTGTTGGGATTATTGGTATCTTTTTGACGGTTTTTTTAGGCGTATTATCTGTACAGGGAACAGCGTCAGCCGTTGCTGATGGTATAGCTGTGAAAACGGCTAAATTTGTAACAGGAAACTTCATTCCTGTAGTAGGAAGGATGTTTACTGAGGCGGCGGATACTGTTATTAGTGCATCTGGATTATTAAAAAACACAGTCGGAATTATCGGGCTCGTTATTTTATGCTTAATTGTCGCTTTCCCAGCGATTCAAATTTTTTGTATCGCGTTTATTTATAAATTCGCAGCAGCAGTATTGCAACCAGTAGGCGGAGGAGCAATTATTCAATGTTTAGATATCATTGGACGAAGTATCATTTACGTATTTGCTTGCTTAGCTATCGTATCATTTATGTTCTTTTTAAGTATCACAATTATTATTGCTGCCGGGAACATTACTCTCATGATGCGGTAGGAGGTGAAGAGTATGCAATTTGTTACAGAGTGGATTAGAAATATTATCGTTTTTTTACTCTTAGCGACAATGCTTCATCTTATTCTTCCAAATTCAAATTTGCAAAAGTACGTTAAATTCGTTGTAAGTCTATTGTTAGTCGTATTAATTTTAACGCCTCTATTTAAGTTGTTACAAACAGATGTAAATGAAGTTATCGCAAATTTCAATGAGGAAAAGTACGTAGCAGATGGATCTGTAAAAAATTCGATAGATTCGAAGAAAAAAGAAATACAAGCTCTAACACGTGCATATAGTTTAGAAGAGATGGCTACCAAAATGAAAAAAGACGTAGGAAAAGAGTTTGAGAAAAAGTATGGTATGACAGTCTCTGAAATACAAATAGTCGCAGTGGAACATGCAGAAGAAGTAAAGTCAGCGAAAGATATTCAATCTGTTGTTGTGACGTTGAAAGAAAAAGAACGTAGTAAAAATGATGCAATCGAAACAGTAAAGCCAATTGAAATTAATATGAAAGAACCTCCAAAAAAAATAGAAGAAACGAATGTAGAAATGAAAGATTTCTTTTCAAGCAGGTGGCAACTAGAGGATAAACAAATCCAAGTTCAGATGGAAGGGAGGACAGGTAGCGTAAATGGACAATAAAGATAAAAATTCGAGGTTCTCATTTTTTCGAAACCTATTAAATGGGGATGGAAAAGAAAGTAATGAGAAGGGGAAAAAGGTAACACCTAAGTTTTTGCTTGTCCTACTCATACTTGGGATTGCGCTTATGTTTTCTAGTAATTTCTTATCACCTAAAAAAGAAGAAGTGCCTGTGTTTAAAGAAAAGACAAGTCAAAGCCAAGATAAAGATGTACCAACTTTCGGTCAAAAAAACAATGATAATATGTCAAATGTAGAAAAATACGAAAAAGCGTATGAACAAGAATTGAAAGCTTCTTTAGAAGAGATAGCCGGAGTAAAAGATGTAACTATTAAAGTGAACTTAGATTCATCTGAAGAAAAAATACTCGAGAAAAATACAGTAAAACGTTCACAAACGACAGGTGAAACTGATAAAGCAGGCGGGAAAAGGGAAGTAGAAGACGAGTCTCTTGATGAAAAGACAGTTATTATACGTGAAGGTGATAAAGAAACTCCAATTGTTTTGCGAACAGAGAAACCGAAAGTACGAGGTGTTCTGGTCGTAGCAAAGGGAGTGGATAATATACAAATAAAAGCAATGGTAAAAGAAGCTGTGACGCGATTATTAGATGTACCAGCTCATCGCGTTTCAGTATCACCGAAAAATTGATAGGGAGGAAATAAAGTGTTAAAAAAACAAACGGTTTGGCTATTAACGATGTTAAGTTTAGTGGTTGTACTATCTGTTTATTACGTAACAACTCCTGATAAAATGAATACAGCAGCACCGGCAACGGGTGAAAAGATGGGACAAGAAAAGCAAGGTGTTGATAAAGCAGTTACAAAAGAAACAACGAAAGAAACTACAAATAAAGAGACAACAAAAGAAAATACAAGCAAGGAAACTACAAATAAAGAAACAGACAAAAAAGAGAATGACAAAAAAGAAACAAGTAAAAAAGAGGCTAGCGTAACAGTTCAATCAAGCGATGAGAATTTTACAGCGTTACGTATGCAAATGGAAGATCAGCGTAGTGTAGAGAAAGAAAAGTTACAAAATGTAATGAAGTCATCAAAATCTTCAGCAGAAGAAAAGAGTAAAGCGAAAGATAATCTTGATGCAATCACTACGATGGAAACGAAGCAACAATTACTTGAGACAGTGATTAAATCTCAAGGCGGATATAAGGATGCTCTTGTAAGAGCTGATGGAACGGACATTAAAGTAACAGTTAAATCGGCAAAGCATTCACAAAAAGAAGCGAATAAAATTATTCAGCTCGTAAGAAGTGAAGGTGGTTCAAAAGATGTAGGTGTGAAATTTGATCCATCAGTAAAATAAATTGAAATTATAATAGGTGTTGCTGCTTCAAATTAGATAAAAGAATAATAGAAAAAAGCTATCGTTTTCGATAGCTTTTTTCTATTTCATCTTTGCAGTTGTATTTAGTATTTTCAATTGGAAACGGGGAAATACGCTGTGAGTAAAAGATTAATGGTTCGTGATGATGGTGATTAGTTTTTCCAGATTTGACGTGAATGAAGAGGACCAATGTCCAAATCACTACGGCAGGCAAGAACAGGATGAGCCATATCATATGTCCGCACCTCACTACAATAAATTTGCTACACTTTGAACATACTATTCTTTTATGAAGGAAGAATGAACGGCGCGTAAACAAAAAAATAATATTTGGTAAAAATATGTTTTTTTACCGTAGATAAAATGAAGAATGCTGAGGGAATTACGTTTTTACACTTTGCAGTTTTGAAAAAGTAAAGAATGTTTTTTAGGAAGTGGTCTTGCCAATTTTGTGTGAAACTTGGTATTATTACTAGGTAATAATTTTTTGGTGGAATAATATTTTTACAGGAGTTTCGATTTATAATAAAGAAATATAAATTGGAATGTTTAAAAAATTTAACGTAAGATGGGAATAGTAAATATTTCTATTAGTAAATGTCATAGGAATAAATTTTCTAATAGAATACATCGTATTTTTACAGTAAATCAGTTTGATGCCAATCTGTAAAAACGGGACAAACAAGAGTATGGGAGTGGATTTTACATGTTTAAAATTCAAGAAGTTCGTGAATTAATTAAATTAATTGATAGCTCTAATATTGATGAATTTGAATACAAAAAAGACGGTACAACAATCAAAATGAAAAAACGTGGTAATGAAGTAGTTACTGTGCAAGCACCGGTAACGAAACAGGTAGTACAGCCAGCAGCATCTGTCGAAGTAGAAACAGCAGTAGCGGCAGCGCAAGTAGAAGCGCCAAAACAAGAAGAGAAGAATGTTGTTCAAGATGAAAACCTACATAAAATCACATCACCGATGGTAGGGACATTTTATTCCTCTTCTTCGCCTGATACACCTCAATATGTAAGTGTTGGGGACAGAGTATCGAAAGATTCTATCGTATGTATTGTTGAAGCTATGAAATTATTTAACGAAATTGACGCAGATGTAGAGGGCGAAATTGTTGAGATTCTTGTTAATAACGGACAGCTTGTTGAGTATGGACAACCGCTATTTCTTGTAAAAGCGTAATAAGGGAGTCTTTGTGATGATAAAAAAAGTATTAATAGCCAATCGTGGGGAAATTGCTGTACGAATTATTCGTGCTTGTAAAGAAATGGATATTGAAACAGTTGCAATTTATTCAGAAGCAGACAAAGAGTCACTTCATGTGCAAATTGCAGATGAAGCGTATTGTGTTGGACCAACGATTTCAAAAGAAAGCTATTTAAATTTGACGAACATTATTAGTGTTGCGAAATTAACAGGTTGTGATGCAATTCATCCGGGATATGGATTTTTAGCAGAGAATGCAGATTTTGCAGAATTATGCCGTGAGTGTAACTTGATTTTTATCGGTCCAAGCCCAGAAGCCATTTCAAAGATGGGCACAAAAGACGTTGCACGTGATACAATGAAAGAAGCAGGGGTTCCGATTGTACCAGGTTCACAAGGGATTATTAAAAATACCGAAGAAGCGATCGAGCTTGCTAATCAACTTGGATATCCAGTTATCATTAAAGCGACTGCAGGTGGCGGCGGAAAAGGTATTCGTGTTGCGCGCCATGAAGAAGAGCTTGTAAAAGGAATTCAAATTACACAGCAAGAAGCCAGTACCGCTTTTGGGAACCCTGGTGTATACTTGGAGAAGTACGTTGAAGATTTCCGCCATGTTGAGATTCAAATAATGGCAGATACACATGGGAATGCCATTCATTTAGGAGAGCGTGATTGTACAATTCAGCGCCGTCTGCAAAAACTATTAGAAGAAAGTCCATCACCTGCACTTGATGAGAATATTCGCAAGCAAATGGGTGAGGCAGCAGTTAAAGCGGCGGTAGCGGTTGATTATACAGGTGCTGGTACGGTTGAGTTTATTTATGAATATAAAACGAAAAGCTTTTATTTCATGGAGATGAATACGAGAATCCAAGTTGAACATCCAGTTACTGAAATGGTAACAGGGATGGATTTAATTAAAGAACAAATTCTTGTTGCTTCTGGAGAAAAGTTATCGTTACAGCAAGAAGAAGTACAATTTAATGGTTGGGCAATGGAATGTCGAATTAATGCGGAAAACCCTGCCAAAAAATTCATGCCATCTCCAGGTAAAGTAGAAATGTACTTACCACCAGGCGGATTTGGTATTCGCGTCGATTCAGCTGTATATCCGGGATATTCAATACCACCTTTCTATGATTCGATGGTTGCTAAATTAATTGTTCACGGAAAAACACGTGAAGAGGCAATTGCAAAAATGAAGCGAGCGCTCAGTGAGTTTGTCATTGAAGGCGTACATACAACAATCCCGTTCCATTTGCAATTGCTAGAGCACCCTGATTTTGTAAAAGGTGAGTTTAACACGAAATTTTTGGAAGAGCATGAACTTGTGACGCAGTGATACATTAAAGGAGGTTTTTTTCATGGCTGAACATATGTTAGATATGGGTCAAGATACAACTCTTGGAAAAGTAGAAATTGCACCAGAAGTAATCGAAGTAATTGCAGGTATTGCAGCTGCTGAAGTAGAAGGTGTAGCGGCAATGCGTGGTAATTTTGCTACAGATGTTGTTGAGAAGTTAGGTAAGAAAAATCATGGTAAAGGTGTAAAGGTTGAATTAGCAAACGAAGATATTATTGTTGACCTTTATGTTGTGATGTATTTTGGTGTAGCGATTCCGGTTGTTGCACAAAAAATTCAAGACAATATTCGCCAAGCACTCTTTACAATGACAGGACTTGAGCCAAAAGAAGTGAACGTTCACATCGTTGGCGTAACATTCGAAACACAAAAAACAGAAATCGAACCAGTGTAAGAGTGGAAAAAGGTGCCTAGTAAAATAGGCATCTTTTTTATCGTTTCATTTCTTCACAAATTAAAACCCTCTAATTGTTATACTATTTCAAAAAAAAAGAAAAATAAAACGGTATGTTTCATTTTTCCAAAAAACGTACATTGTGATAAGATATGGAACTTGAAGTTAATCTTTTTATTATTTTTCAGCCTTGTACCCCGTGTGTGAAACGATAAATTGTGTTATTATCATTGTATTATAAGGTTGGAAAATCAATGAAAACTGCAAGAGTAAGTGAATTGACGGCTTATAAATTATAATAATATAACAAAACATAAGGAAAGACTTGAAGTATAAAGGAGAGTTACAATGAAACGTAGGACGGCTAGAGAAAGAGCAATGCAAGCATTATACCAAATGGATATTACAGGTGAATTAGAACCGAAAGTAGCGGTGGAAAATACGCTAGATGAAGGTGAAGAAACAAATGAGTTTCTAGAATCACTTGTTGTAGGATTTGTAGACAACAAAGAAGAGATTGACGCAGCAATTCGTCAAAATTTAAAAAAGTGGAAGCTTGAGCGTATTAGTATTGTTGATCGCAGTATTTTACGTGTAGCTGTGTGTGAGATGAAATACATGGAAGAAATTCCGCACAATGTAACAATTAACGAAGCAATTGAAATCGCAAAAACATTTGGGGATGAGGAATCTCGTCGTTTTATTAACGGCGTTTTATCTAATATAAAAGATACACTGTAATTTCTTTAAGGGGGAAACTTAAAATGGTAGCAGTAATCATCAAAGGAAATGAAGTTGCGGAGAAAAAACGAGCACAATTAAAAGAAAAAGTTGTGAAGTTAAAAGAGCAAGGGATTTTACCAGGATTAGCAGTTATTTTAGTTGGAGAAGATCCAGCATCTCGTTCTTATGTAAAAGGAAAAGAAAAAGGCTGTGAGCAAGTAGGAATCTATTCAGAGCTAATTGAACTTCCTGAAACGATTACTGAGGAGCGTTTGCTTGCTGAAATCGATCGCTTAAATGGAGACGACCGCATTAATGGCATATTGGTACAATTACCTTTACCAAAACATATTGAAGAAAAAGCTATCATTGAAAGAATTTCACCGGAAAAGGATGTAGATGGATTTCACCCAATCAGCGTAGGACGTATGATGACGGGACAAGACACATTCCTTCCATGTACACCGCATGGCATTTTAGAATTAGTAAAAGAAACGAATCTTGATATTTCTGGAAAGCATGTTGTTGTAATTGGAAGAAGTAATATTGTTGGTAAACCAGTGGGGCAACTGTTTTTAAATGAAAATGCAACTGTCACATATTGTCATTCTAAGACGCAAAATATAAAAGAATTATCGAAGTTAGCTGATATTTTAATCGTAGCCGTTGGACGACCGAAAATGGTAACAGCTGACTATATTAAAGAGGGTGCGGTTGTAATTGATGTTGGTGTTAACCGTTTAGAAACAGGCAAACTTTGTGGTGATGTTGATTTTGACAATGTATTAGACGTTGCAGGTTACATTACGCCTGTGCCAAAAGGAGTCGGCCCAATGACTATTACAATGCTTCTTCACAACACTGTGGAGTCTGCAAAGCGTGCAGGTGTTGTTTGTCAATAATTTGAATCGGCTATGAGGAGAGAGAAATGGAGAAACAATATTTAACCGTTACAGCATTAACACGCTATATTAAAACAAAAATAGAGTATGATCCGCATTTACAGTCTGTTTGGTTAAAAGGAGAAATTTCCAACTTTAAATATCATAGTCGTGGTCATATGTATTTTACATTGAAAGATGAAAATGCAAGAATTGCAGCGGTTATGTTTGCGGGTCATAATCGTAACATTAAATTCAGACCGGAAAATGGAATGAAAGTACTTGTAAAAGGAAAGATTTCTGTTTATGAAGCGAGTGGTTCTTATCAAATTTATATTCAAGACATGCAGCCTGACGGAATTGGAAACTTGCATTTAGCTTATGAGCAATTAAAAGTTCGTTTAGAGGAAGAGGGCTTGTTTTCTCAAGTTTATAAAAAAATAATTCCTCCGTATGCTAAAACAATAGGTGTAATCACGTCGCCAACAGGAGCAGCAATTCGCGATATTATAACAACAATTAAACGTCGTTATCCAATTGGAAATGTTATTGTGTTTCCTGTACTTGTACAAGGGGAGTCAGCAGCTCCCTCGATTGTACAAGCAATTCGTACAGCGAATGAAATGGGAGATATTGATGTTTTAATTGTTGGACGTGGTGGAGGCTCTATTGAAGAATTATGGGCCTTTAATGAGGAAGTAGTTGCAAGAGAAATTTTCACAAGTGAGATTCCGATTATTTCGGCTGTAGGCCATGAAACAGATTTTACAATCGCAGATTTTGTCGCGGATTTACGTGCACCAACACCGACTGCAGCAGCTGAGTTGGCGGTACCTAATACTATAGAGTTACAAGAAAAGGTATTACAAAGAACTCTGAGATTGCAAAGAGCAATGAGAGAGAGAGTACATAAAAAAGAAGAAAAACTGCAAGTGTTACAAAAATCTTATGCGTTCCGTTATCCAAGGCAAGTGTACGAGCAAAAAGAAGAGCAGTTAGACAGGGCTCTTGAACAACTTGTTTTAGCGAAAGAGCGTTATATAGATAAAAAAGTAAATCAATTAAAGCAACTTTCATTTTATTTAGAAAAGCACCACCCATCTCAAAAAATTATACAAACGAAAACGGCAATTGAAACGTTGCAAAAGCAGTTGCAACGTGAAATGCAAACATTACTTCAAACGAAGGAGTTCGTATTTGTGAGAGCGGCTCAAAAGCTTGAGGTATTAAGCCCGCTTAAAGTAATGATGAGAGGGTATGGGCTTGTATACGATGAAGAGAAACAAGTATTAAAAAGCGTGAAAGATGTTAGCCTTGGAGATGCTGTTTCGGTTCAATTACAAGATGGAATACTAGATTGTAGCGTATCAAGCATAGAGGAGCGTGAATTGAATAATGGAAAATAAGTTAAGCTTTGAAGAAGCAATTTCGCAGCTTGAGCATCTCGTTTCTAAGCTTGAACAAGGTGATGTACCTTTAGAGGAAGCAATTTCTTATTTTAAGGAAGGCATGGAATTATCTAAGCTTTGTGATGAGAAATTGAAAGATGTACAAGAACAAATGGCAGTTATCCTTGGGGAAGATGGAGAGCTTAAACCGTTTACTGCTTTAGGAGATGAAGCATAGTGACACATATAGCTTTTGATGCTTTTTTGAAAGAGAGTAAAACTTTCGTAGAAGAAAAGCTTGTAAGCTATGCAAATGAATTACAATGTCCAAATGTGCTTCGTGAAGCGATGGCATATTCTTTGGAAGCGGGTGGGAAACGTCTCCGCCCGTTACTTTTATTTGCAACGTTACAAGCGTTTGGGAAAGAAAGAAATCTTGGAGTGGGTGCAGCTTGTGCCCTTGAAATGATTCATACATATTCGTTAATTCATGATGATTTGCCTTGTATGGATGATGATGATCTAAGACGAGGAAAGCCTACAAATCATAAAGTATTTGGTGAAGCAATGGCAGTTTTAGCGGGAGATGGTTTGTTGACATATGCTTTTCAAGTTATTATGGCATATGAGCAAAAAGAAATCTCTGCTGAAAAAAAAGTAAGACTTGTACTTGAGCTTGCGAAAGCAGCAGGACCTGAAGGAATGGTTGCTGGACAAGTGGCAGATATGGAAGCTGAAGGAAAACGACTTACAATTAATGAATTAGAGTACATTCATAATCATAAGACAGGTAAACTGCTTGAGTTTGCTGTACTTGCAGGCGCGATACTTTCTGATGCTACAGAAGAGCAAGAAGAGAAGTTACTTGCATTTGCGAAATATATCGGTCTAGCTTTCCAAATTAGAGATGATATTTTGGATGTAGAAGGAACAGAAGAAGAGATTGGAAAACCGATTGGTAGTGATGCTTCCAACGAGAAGAGCACATATACGACGTTATTTACTGTAGATAGAGCAAAATCTATTTTAGAGGAGAAAATTGCAAAAGCAAAAGATTCTATTAGCTCCTTACAATTACAAGATGAATATTTACTATCTATTTGTGATTTAATCGCAAAACGTAATAACTAATATAACAGCGTTTCCATTTGTTGAGTCATTCATCATTTTATGATATAAATGTAGGAAAGGTTTTTCTTTTCTTGTTATTGGCAAAAATATATGTAGATTACATTGCCGTTATCACTTCGTGTTAGCGGCTATTTTTTTCATCACGTAAAGAAATATGATGTATAATATGATAAGTGAAAAAATGGAAGTGTTTTCTGAAAGCAGGACAAGATAAAAAGAATAGAAAAGATAATTTCTTGTGTTGTGTAAATGTTTCTTATAATATTTGACATGTTGACAGATTATGAAATGAAAGTGAGTGATCCATGTGGATCTAACGCAAATTCAAAACCCTAGTTTTTTGAAAGATATGTCTATCAGTGAACTAGAGGGGTTGAGTGAGGATATTCGTAAGTTTTTAATTGAAGAGCTCTCTCAAACAGGTGGACATATTGCACCTAATTTAGGTGTAGTAGAACTCACAATTGCTCTGCATAAATTATTTGATAGTCCGAAAGATAAGTTTTTATGGGACGTAGGACATCAATCCTATGTACATAAAATTTTAACAGGGCGTGCGAAAGAATTCGGCACATTAAGGCAATACCAAGGTCTATGTGGTTTTCCAAAACGCTGCGAGAGTGAGCATGATGTTTGGGAAACTGGTCATAGTTCAACGTCGTTATCTGCTGCAATGGGAATGGCTCTAGCACGTGATTTAAAGAAAACGGAAGAATACGTTATACCAATCATTGGCGATGGTGCATTAACAGGCGGAATGGCTTTAGAGGCATTGAACCACATTGGGCATGAAAAAACGGACATGATTGTTATTTTGAATGACAATGAAATGTCAATTGCACCAAACGTCGGTGCACTTCATAATGTACTTGGTCGTTTACGTACCGCAGGGAAGTACCATTGGGTAAAAGATGAACTAGAGTATATATTGAAGAAAATCCCAGCAGTCGGCGGGAAAGTTGCTGCGACAGCAGAGAAAATAAAAGATAGTCTAAAATATTTACTAGTATCAGGCGTCTTTTTTGAAGAATTAGGCTTTACATATTTAGGTCCGGTCGATGGGCATGATTATGAAAAGTTATTCGAAACGTTGCAATATGCAAAGAAAACAAAAGGCCCAGTACTTGTTCATGTTATTACGAAAAAAGGAAAAGGTTATAAACCAGCTGAAAGTGACGTTATTGGAACTTGGCATGGAACAGGACCGTATAAAATTGAGTCAGGTGACTTCGTTAAACCGAAAGAAGTTGCACCAGCATGGAGTGCTGTTGTTAGTGAAACAGTGCTTAAGCTAGCGAGAACGGATGAACGTATCGTTGCAATTACGCCTGCAATGCCTGTTGGATCGAAACTTGAGAAATTCCAAAAAGAATTTCCGGATCGCATGATTGATGTAGGTATTGCAGAGCAGCATGCTACAACAATGGCAGCTGGTATGGCAACACAAGGGATGAAGCCGTTCTTAGCAATTTATTCAACATTTTTACAAAGAGCATATGACCAAGTTGTTCATGATATTTGTCGCCAGAATTTAAATGTTTTCATTGGAATAGATCGCTCTGGATTAGTAGGAGCAGACGGTGAAACGCATCAAGGTGTATTTGACATCGCGTTTTTACGTCACTTGCCGAATATGGTGCTTATGATGCCGAAAGATGAAAATGAAGGTCAACATTTAGTATATACAGCGATGCAATACGAAGATGGACCGATTGCTTTACGTTATGCACGCGGAAATGGACTTGGCGTTCAAATGGATGAAGAATTAAAGGCGATTCCAATCGGTACATGGGAAACGTTAAAAGAAGGCACACAAGCAGCAATTTTAACGTTTGGTACGACAATCCCGATGGCAATGGAAGCAGCTGAGCGTCTTGAACAAGCTGGAGTATCAGTGAAAGTAGTGAATGCTCGCTTTATTAAGCCGATGGACGAAGCATATTTACATGAGCTTTTAGGGAAAAATATACCGATTTTAACGATTGAAGAGGCTTGTTTAATCGGTGGCTTTGGAACGGGAGTAGTTGAATTTGCTTCTGAGAACGGATACCATAGTGCTTTAATTGAACGAATGGGTATTCCTGATCGCTTCATAGAGCATGGTAGTGTAACAAAACTGTTAGAAGAAATTGGTTTAACAACAGATGCTGTTGTAGACCGTATTCATACAATGATTCCATCAAAACAAAAAAGGGCGTAACAAATGAGCGTAAAAAAAGAAAGAGTAGATGTACTATTAGTAGAGCGAGGACTTATAGAAACGCGTGAGAAGGCTAAACGTGCTGTTATGGCAGGTCTTGTATATGCGAATGAAATCAGACTCGATAAGCCAGGGGAGAAAATCTCACAAGATACGGAGATTACGGTGAAAGGGCAAGTCATGCCGTATGTAAGCCGTGGTGGTTATAAGCTTGAAAAGGCATTAGAAACATTTCAACTTGATTTACAAGATAAGGTTATGATAGATATTGGTTCATCAACTGGTGGTTTTACAGACTGTGCGCTTCAAAATGGGGCGAAGTTATCCTACGCATTAGATGTAGGATATAATCAACTTGCGTGGAAATTGCGTCAAG
Source organism: Bacillus sp. C30 (assembly GCF_040838255.1). Classification (NCBI taxonomy): domain Bacteria; kingdom Bacillati; phylum Bacillota; class Bacilli; order Caryophanales; family Bacillaceae; genus Bacillus; species Bacillus sp. C30. The sequence goes on from NZ_JBFPJH010000018.1 coordinate 31,351, forward strand.
ATGAGCGTGTTGTTGTGATGGAACGAACGAACTTCCGTTACGTGACACCGGCAGATTTAGAGCGTGGTTTACCGCAGTTTGCAAGTATTGATGTTTCATTTATATCATTAAGGCTTATATTGCCGGTTTTAAAAACAATGCTTATGCCAAATGGTGATGTAGCTGCATTGATTAAACCTCAGTTTGAAGCTGGACGAGAACAAGTCGGGAAAAAAGGCATTGTTCGTGATAGAAAAGTACATGAAGCTGTCGTGGAAATGATTGTCGATTTTGCTCTTAAGGAAGGCTATAATATCGAAGGTTTAACATTCTCACCAATTACAGGCGGGGATGGAAATATTGAATTTTTAATTCATCTAAAGTGGCACGGTGAGCGTGAGAATGGCGAAAATCATTCTCCGGTTTCTATTGAGCAAGTTGTTACAGAAGCACATGATGTTCTAAAACAAAAAGGGAAAGGGGAATAACATATGTTGTTCCTCTTTTTGTTGTAATCGTATAATGATTGTAAAAACAATTGTGTACAAGTAATGGATTATACGGTAACATAAATAAATGAAGTATACCAATGTTTAAACTATGGTAAGAGATAGTGTGAGGTGCAAATGTATGAATAAAGGTCAGCGCCATATTAAAATCAGGGAAATTATTGCTAACAAAGAAATTGAAACACAAGATGAACTAGTTGATATTTTACGTAATGTGGGGTTTAATGTAACGCAAGCAACAGTATCGCGCGATATTAAAGAACTGCACTTAGTGAAGGTGCCATTACATGATGGCCGCTATAAATATAGCTTGCCAGCAGATCAACGATTTAATCCGTTGCAAAAATTAAAACGAAATCTAGTGGATTCATTTGTAAAATTAGACACGGCAGGACATATGCTTGTGCTAAAAACATTGCCTGGTAACGCTCATTCACTTGGGGCACTCATTGATCATTTAGAGTGGGATGAGATCGTCGGAACCATTTGTGGTGATGATACTTGCTTAATTATTTGCCGTACACCTGAAGATACAGGTGTTGTCTCTGATCGTTTCTTAAATATGCTTTAACAGAAAAATCTTGTTTACTTTCCTCTGTAAAGTGGAAAGTAAACAAGATATTTTTATTGGCGAAAAATACGGATTTTCAAATACAATACATTATTTTTTTTGAATGAAGTTAGAAAATAGGTGGATTGACCCGTAAAACGAATGTTTGGTACAATGGAGCGGGTTAGAAGAGTAATTTATACATACAAACATATAG
>NZ_JBFPJH010000212.1:0-5787 GCF_040838255.1 Bacillus sp. C30
ATATAATTACAGTCGGAAAATATGATGTTTTAGATGAAAATCATCCTAAGATTTGGGCGTATACACGTACTGTAAAGAACGAAGTACTACTTGTTATAAATAACTTCTATGGAGAAGAAATAATGTACTCTGTACCAGTGAATGTTCAATTGGATGGAATGAAGCAAGAAGTATTATTATCAAATTATAAAGATCCAAGCAGAGATATTACAAATCTTAACTTAAGACCTTATGAATCAATTGTATATCGATATACAAAATAAAAAAGTTGTATGCCCGCGGGGCGTACAACTTTTTATTTTAAGACACCGCTATATAAAATATTTACTTCTACTTCTGGTTTGAACTTCACTTTTGCATAATCTTCATTCCAATTTTTTTTCTTCCATAAATCAGGGTGATAAGCGATAAGGTGTCTCCCGATACCGAAAGCATCACAATTTGCTTTTTGTAACTTTTTCGTTATCTTTTGAGCTTCTTTCGTAAGCTGTTTAGACAGTTCTGTATTTAGTTTTTTTCTTTCATCCATCTTGTAAAGATTATCTCTTGGAGCTTCAAGGGCGATTACTTGCAGTTTCAGTTTTAGATGGGCGTAAACATTTCCTTTTTTGTCAGTTGTTATGTTTAATTCTCTTTTTAGTTTCCGATTGCTCACTTCCATTGTTAAATAATCAGATGTCTTCTCTGATTCATCGCTAGTAAGTTTTTGGGTTATACGGGCACTTGTTCCCATTTTTCCGGTTAATAACACGAATAGAACAGATTGTTTCAAAGGTAAATGCCCAGTTAATTTATCGTTGTTAAATAAAGCTAACCCGTTTGTAATTACTTCTTTTCCTTTTATTTTTATAGAAGGGAGGGTAAAGTCTTTACCGGGATCTAACATTTTTGTAGCGGCTGTTTCTAAAGTTTCTTTTGGAAATACACTCATATCTTCTAAGCTTTTCACTTTTTTCTTTAGAAAATCTCCAATTAGTAAATTTCCTACTTTCTTTTTTTCGAGTATCTCGGATGTTTCACCATCTACTGCAATAAGTTTTACTAAAGCAGTTGGGTTTGTTGGATCCCGAAAGCTAACATCTAAATAGGGTAGTATACCTTTTTTTAGAATTTTGGTTCCTAGTAATTGAACACCATATTTGAAATGGCGAATATTCCCAGTCGCATTTTTTTTTAGGGCATCGCTTGTATCCCTTATGTTATGCCCGGTTGATGAATGTATTTCATTCTCGAATGAAGATTGCTCTCCGCTTGAACTTTTTACGAGCTCGACTGTTTGCTGGAGTTTATTCTCTTCCGTAATATCAGATCCAATGCTATAAGCTAATCTGGCTTCTCTTAATGGTTCTTGATCCCAACAGCCAGAAAGGAATGAACTAGCACATAATATAAAAAGTAGTTTAACTCTTTTTTTGAACATACTGTTCTCCTTTCTTATTTCGTATTACTGAATAAAGTAGAAATAAAAGAGGGAGAACAACGATGAAAATATAGGTGAATTTATCAGTGAAATTTGCAATTACTTTTAATTCTTCAGGTGTATCTATAAATAAGGCTACACTAAAAGCAATAATACCAACGATTGGAACGGCCTTTTTATGATTAGCAAGGTTGAATATATGCCCAATTCCTATTGAGGCAGCACAGTAATAACTAGCAATAGAAGCGACAACTGTTATCATCCATATTGGTATGAATAGTAAATCAGTTCGGTCTATAATCCCGATATGCAAGGAGCGTAATAAGTAAGCAACTGGCTCTGGAATAAGTTCAACTTGTTTTGGACTGAATACGATAAAGCAAATCCAAACAGTAAAAGTATAAAAAAGCGTTACAAATCCATTAGCGATAGAAATGGCCTTCAGTTTTGCCACAGAACTGCCATTTACTTTTGGAAAAGCGATAAGAATAATTTCAAAACCATACATGGCTGTAATTGTTTCCTTGGATGCTTGAATTATATTCCACCATCCGGCTTCTGTAATGGGGAAAATATAAGAAAAATCAGCTTGGGAAAGCCCTAGGGCAATTAAAAGCGCCATAGGTAAAATGAGAATAGAGGCCATGACATAAAATCGTACAATCACTTTAAATGTATTATAGGCTACCTAGCAACAAGCTATTGTAAATAGTATGAGAATTGCAGACCAAGGGGTGGCTTGTAAGACCCATACTTTAATGACGTTACATGCATTTAACATGACGGTCATACCGATAAGAGTAAAATAAAAAACATAAAAAAAGCCTAATAACTTTCCAAGTTTATTACCAAATAGCATACAAACACTTTCATACATATCTGCATCAGGAAAGCGTTTTAAGAAAAGCCACATAAGTATAATAATAAGTTGAATTGCAAAGCCAGCGATGAGAGCAGAAATCCATCCACCACCTTTCGCTATTGGGTGAAGACGGTTTGGTAGAGAAAGTATACCAACCCCGATTTGGCATTGAATAACGAAAAAGGTAAATTGAACAAGTGAAATTTTACTTTGCGTGTTTGTCACCGTTCTCATCCTCTCTCGTTACATGTTGTCGTTGCATTTTTTTCGGCTTTGGATCATGAGGTCGTTCCCAAAACGACCAAATTGGAAGTCTTACAAAAGAATCTTTCATATCTTTTATTCGCATCGGTGCAATAGGAGAAAGATATGGTGTATGAAATGAATGTAGCTGGCATAAATGAACGAAAGTTATAATTAGACCAAATGATATTCCTACGTACCCGAATATAGCAGCAAGAATCATTAATGGAAAACGAAGAATTCGAACTGCTGAACTCATATCGTTTGATGGAACGAGAAAAGATGAGATTGCAGTTAAAGCTACAACGATAATCATTGTGTAAGAAACGAGTCCGGCTTTTACAATTGCATCACCAATTACTAAACCACCTACAATACCGATTGTTTGTCCAACGCGGCTCGGCAGACGAATACCAGCTTCCCGTAATAATTCGAAGATCAATTCCATTAAGAGTGCCTCAAAAATCGGAGGAAGCGGTACTTTCTCTAATGAAGCTTTAATTGTATAAACGAGTTCGAGTGGCAACACATCAGGATGAAAGGCCACGGTTGCGATATATATAGCTGGTAAGAGAAAAGCGATTAAGAAACTTACTAAGCGGATCATTCGTACGAAGGAACCGACAATCCAGCGGTTATTATAATCATCTGGTGATTGATAAAAAGCAAATAATGTAACGGGAACGATAAGTGCTGTCGGATCTCCATCTGATAAAATGGCAACGCGCCCTTCCATTAAATTAGCCGCAGTTCGGTCGGGACGCTCTGTATTTAATTGTTGTGGAAATGGTGAGAAAGACGTGTCTTCTATAAATTCTTGTATGTATCCTGGTGGTATTAGTGCATCGGTCTTAATCGTTTCTAATCTTCTTTTTACTTCTGTGACGAGATCATCATTAGCTATATTTTGCATATAAACAATTGCTACTTTCGTGTGCATCTCTTCACCAAGGATAAAATATTTAACGACTAAATTTGGACTCTTAATTAGTTTCCGTACGGAGGCTAAATTAGTAGCTAAATCTTCTACAAAACCAGAATGTGGTCCGCGTACAACACCTTCATTGTCAGGCTCTTTTATATCCCTTTTTAAAGATAAAGCTGTTTCGAAAATACAAAAACTTTCAACATCTTCATGAAAATATAAAGATTTACCTTGTAATAAAAGTTGAATTCCATAATTTAAATTCGTTTCTTTTTTCATATTCAAAGTAGAAAAAGCTTTATCTAAAGACAACTCTGATCGAGTTATAAAGGCTCAAGAGCTAATTGATGAATTAAATTTGGGTCTGCTAAAGATTCGATATATAAGATTGTTCCTTTTCCATTTTGGAAAGGGACATCTAATTTTTTTATATCATCTGAATGACAGAGCTTATTTTCAATGTAATTAATATTTTCTGGAAGTGATGGAAACATATGCTTTTTTTATTTTTTTGTTGATTATTGCTTTGCTCTGTCATAATGTCCACCTTTTTTAGAATGAAATAGTCGCTGTTAATTTTTGCTTTTTATGAAAAAATTATGCTTATTTCATTAAAAAAAGTATCTTGAAAGTTGCGTTACATCATCTTTTATAATAAAGAAAATGAGAAGTAGGGGATGGAAAGAAAGCGTATATTAGATTAGCGATATTAATATATATCTTTTGTACTATAGAGGATAAGCTTAGCAGTATGCATAATTACATCGTTTGATGAATAGGAAACTTATGAGAATCGATTTATACTAATATTGTGTCTTGCCTTTTTAGGTGTAGTACACAGCCGGTGATTGGCTAGTGGAGGTTTTTCCATTTTGCCAGTGCCGGTTTTTTGTTGGATAATAGAGAAAATGAAGTTTTATAAAGAAAGAAGGGGTTGTTTTGAAGGATGTAAATTCTATCTTTATGAGAGAAAAGATTGCTAGTTCTTATCTTTATTTTATTTCTTTTCTTGGATTGATTACTATAACCATATCTTTACTTGATATTAAAATCCCTTCTTATCCAACGATATTAATATTGTTATTAATATTTATGGGGATTGCAGAGTATTTTCCTGTACGATTTTGGAGAGGAACTAGCTCGCTTACCTTTCCGATAATTTACGCTATGAGTTGGCAGTTTGGAATCCATATGACTATTATTGCTATTGTACTCGTAACGCTAATTATTCACCTGCATCGTCGTTCACCGATACAAAGAATGTTATTTAATAGTACTCAGCATGCGCTTAGTTTGATCTTGGCCGAATGGTTTTCAAATAAATGTATGTCTTTATTAATTAACAAGATAGATATGTCAGTTCTATATGAAAATTTAATATCTTTGTTGTTATTTTGCGTGTTTTTTGGTTTCTTCAACAACCGCTTTTACGATTTGTTAATGATAATTCTTCCGCAGCCATATTCAATCTATCAGTGGTATAAAAAAACTGTAACGGTATTTCTTTGCGAAACTTTTGGTTTCTCTTATGCGGCCCTGATGCATGTATTAATTAGTACATATAGTGTGGAAATAAACGAGATTACAGTACTGTTTTTCTTTTTTCCACTTGTAGCAATTTCAGTTATTAGTTCTTTTTCTGTACGGATAAGGATGGAGAAGGAACGATTATATGAGCTGTTTCTTATTACGACAGAAATTAGTCGTGGACTAACCGGAGGAAACTTGAAACATATTAAACAAGCACTTAAAGGCTTTTTTGGCATACAAGCATATGTAATATGGACAAAAGATGATGGGAACTGGAATCTTCTATTAAAAGATGGGAAAGTTCGCCTTGGATATTTCTGATCATTCAGAAATATCCAAGGCGTTTGAGGGAATCTCTAAAAATCTTCTGTTTCATGATTGGAAAACTGGTACGGCTCCTGGAGATGAAATATTTGATAGCGTCATACGCTCGCTTGTATATTTTCCTCTTATTGTAAATGATGAACTAGTCGGAATGTTTGTTGCAGGGAAAAGTAGAACTGCGGGTTTTTTTCCGGAAGATGTACAGTCGTTAGCTACGTTTTCTAACCAATTAGCTAACGTAGTTAAAACAAGAATATTGATTTCTGAACAGGAAAAAAGAATGATTTTAGAAGAAAGAAATAGAATCGCACGCGAAATTCACGATGGTATTGCACAAACATTGGCCGGGGTGATATACCAACTAGAATCCGCGCAGAAAAAATACCGTGATAAACCAATAGATATGCAGCAAATAGTAGAGAAAAGTATAAGAACCTGTCTAGAATCTTTTTAATAAAATCGCCACGCCTGCCAATAAGCAAC
>NZ_JBFPJH010000213.1:0-5764 GCF_040838255.1 Bacillus sp. C30
GTTATTAGTCTATCCATAGCATGTACTATTTATCTCATTACTAATTTTAAAGTAAATCAACAAGATGTATGGTATATTATTTTCATTTTATTTGTTTTTTTTGTGTTTTTTCTTAGATCTTCTATGCATAAAAAAATAAAGATTTTAGAACATGAGATGCAAAAAGCTCATGAACAACAATTAAAATTAAATATTAGAAATGAACGTAAAACAAGGCATGATTTTGTTTTTCATTTGAATACAATTTATACCATGGCAGACTTAGGGGAAATAGATGAATTAAAGCGTTACATAAGAGAACTAACTACTAATATTCAATTAAAGCATCAATCTTTACCATTAAAAGAGATAGCGTTGTCTAGTTTAATATTAAATTATCAACAAAAGTTTTTTCATAATGGAATTAGATTAAATTTAAATTTAAATCATTCCTTAGAAGGCATACCTCTAAAAGGTTATGAATTAACTATTGTATTTGCAAACTTATTGGTTAATTCATTTGAATATTTAAAACATGATGAAAAATTGAAAAGGCAAATAGATTTGACAGTTGATTTTTATGATTCTTATTATCAGATTGAAGTAATGAACGAATATATTGGTCAACTTGAAGAAATAGTAACCAATTTTCTACAAGAAAATGAAAGCGATCTAAATAAAACACGTGGCTTAGGATTATCAAATGTTAACCATATTGTAAAACTGTACAATGGTCAACTGTTTCCAGAAATAACTGCAAATAAGATGTTGTCAATAGTTGTGATAATACCTATATGAGTTCTGTTTGAAATTTTACCAATGGTACATTAACTATATTTTTAACTTTTGTATTCAAAGTGTTTGATGAAAAAACTACACCAAAAAAGGAGCGATAGTGTGAAAAAGAAATTTATAGGGCTATTTGTGTCAAAAAGATTTTTTTCTTATGAACCTAAATTACCAGGTTTATCAAGATCAAAGGAATAAAGAAAATGCAAACAGAAATATGTTCATTAAATATAATTGCAATTGATGATGATTCTAACATGCGTAAATGGTATGAGCACTTCTTTAAAAAATCAAAACATAATTTAATCGAATCAATAGATAGTGGGGATTTCATATTTAACTATATCCAAAAAAATTGTGTTGATGTGATTCTTTTGGATATAGAGTTGGTTGAAGCATCCGGTTTACAAATAGCTAGGAGTCTATCTTCTTATAACATAGATATTATTTTTATTACTGCTTATGAAAAATATGCTATTGATGGTTATGAATATTACCCACATGATTTTATTGTAAAGCCTATTGATAAATTACGTTTATCTCAGTCATTGGAAAAACTTTTAGATAAAAGATTGGAAAAGAATATACTAACAAAAGTTGCCTTTAAAGTTAAGGAAGGTATTCATTTTGTGGATATCCAAAAAATTGTTTATATTGAGAAAAGATATAGAAAGTTGCTTATTTACATGGAAAAAGGTGAGACATTACAAATTACAGAGAGTTTAAAGAACATGGAAATGAAATTAGCAAAATATCACTTCTACAGAATTCATAGGTCATATATAGTACCTATGAATCGAGTGAAATCCTTTATTAAGGATGATTTTATGAAATCATATAACTTGTCTTTATGTGGGTGTGATAAGGTACTTCCTGTAAGTAAGCATAAAATTAATGATTTTAAAAAAAAGCTTCATAATACTTTTGAGGTTTATCTATGATATTTTAGTGAAGATAGAAAACACTTTCAGTGCCTTTTCTATCATGGTTCATTATTAATCAAAAAATCTGTTGATATAAATATTAATTTGCTTAAACAATCTTTTTGGTTCTGGGGCAAATAAAAGATACATTCCAAAGAATTATGAGAATTCCTACTGGAATCCTTTTTTACGCTGTTAATCCAAATAATTGATGAATGAATTCATTTTGATTGTGAATAGACTGATCCTGTAGATCAACCTGCTCTTTCTTTAATTCTGTGATAGCAATTAAATCAGCTGAATTTTTATCAACTGTAATTACACGGGGTTTAGAAACATGAAGAGGCTGCAAAACTTTCTTAAAAAAACGCTTTGCAGCCTTAGGATTTCTCGTTTTACTCAGATAAAAGTCAATCATGTTTCCTGCAGAATCAACGGCACATGATATAGGTGCATCCATTGTACGTTTACTTTTATGTACGTTTCATTTATTCTCCAGGAATTGTTCGTTTATTTGAGTTGATGTCAAATTCGCTTATCTAATTCAGACCCATATTGATGGACCCAACGCATATTCGTTGGATGAGTTAAGGATCGTCCTCTCTTTTTTCTTTCATTTAAACAAAGTTTCCTGTTCCATACTGATCACACACATTTTGTAGAGTAATAGTATCAGTATGAAACAGGTTTAAAAATTACTTGCAAGCATCTTCATTTTTTTGCACCAGAACCTTTCTTTATTCCTTTGATTTTGATGAATCTGGTAATTCAGGCTCATAAGAAAAGAATCCTGTTGCCATTGTTCCTTTTGACGCAAATAGCCCTATAAATAAAATAAAGTAAAAAAATGCCTTTTTCATACTATCGCTCCCTTTTTGGTGTAGTTTTTTCATCAAACCAAACAATCAAAAAATTAAAGGTTTTAGTGAGAGATAAGGCCTGAAAAAACACGGCAAACCATATTATCACTGTAGTTTTTTCGTCAAACAATTTAAATGTAAAAGTTGAAAATATAATTACCATAATCAACATAAGTGACAATAATTTGAATGTCAGTTTCTTTTTATCAGTGAATAAATGTTTAGTTTTATGTAAGACAGGTGCATACACAGCAAATACTATAATTGAAAACAAAGCCATAATCATTAATATGTTTTTAGATAAACTGAGAGAATGTACAGTTGATAAAACTATCAATAATATTAATCCTGTGCTATATAGTGCACATTTAAAATAGCTTTTAAAATGTGCGCCGCCCCCAATTATTCTCAATGTACACCCTACAATTAAACAATATAATGATTCACGCATTACATGAAAGATAGATGCCAAAGCTACTATAAAAAATATTTGAAAAACAATAGCTAGTATCCATTCAAATCCATATCGTAGCTCATCTTTCACAGAATAATATTGTGGAATTTCTTTTACTACTAAATCTGATAAAAAAACACTAACTTTATTTGGTGACCAGTTCCTCAATACTTCTCCCTCCTTTTTTATTTTTTTTCGTGGTAACCAAAAATTAATTCCTGTATATATCAGTTCTTGTATACGCTGAGTTTTGTTGCAAAGGTTTTCTAAAAAACGGTCCAATGGTAGAAAACATAAGGTGCGGAGAATGATATATAAGGCATTTAAAAGAAAAAAGCATTGCAGTATAATACATTTACGGGGATATTACCCTTGTTTTTTCTTCTAAAGCGGTGCAGCGTATACTACATTATACTAAATTTGTTATTTGGTGTTTAAAAATGGTTTATAAGGGGGGGATTCATACACGAATGGTTCAATATCTAGGTTTTTTGGGACATTTTATAAAAATTCATAAACAAATAAAAAAAGGGGGATCTGGTGCGGAAAATATAACACCTGTGTAATGAGTTTTTAAATCTTAGCCATACTATTAATCTACAAAAGGTGTGTGATCAGTATGGAAACAGAGAATGTATTTAAGTGGAAACATTATCAACCAGATATTATTTGGCTAACTGTACGTTGGTACCTGCGGTACAACTTAAGTCTTCGTGATCTGGTGGAAATGATGGAAGAAAGAGAATTATCTTTAGCTCATACAACGATTATGCGATGGGTTCATCAATATGGACCAGAATTAAATGAGCGTATTCGAAAACATTTGAAATCAACCAATGATTCTTGGCGAGTGGATGAAACATACATCAAAATCAAAAGAGAAAAAATGTACTTATATCGCGCGATCGATTCCGAAGGAAATACGATTGATTTTTATTTAAGCCGTAAACGAGATGCGAAGGCTGCAAAGAGCTTTCTAAAGAAGGCCTTGGCTTCTTGTCATGTCACAAAACCTCGCTCGATAACTGCTGATGGTGATAAAGCCTATCCTGTTGCGATACGTGAACTAAAGGAAGAAAAGTGTATGCCACACAGTACACCACTTCGTGTAACAAAATATTTAAACAATATCATCGGTTTATCAAAAAACGATTTTGGAATATGCTTGGATTGAAATCAGTGCTGACAGCTACAAAATGATTGCTGGAATAGAAGCTATGCATATGATCAAAAAAGTCCAAACTCTCCGAGGGCAGTTTGGACTTATCCCCATCAAGTAGACAACTGTAAAAAAGACTATGCAGCCATCGGAATTCGATATTCGATCGGAGCTCGATAGTTGAGCCTTTTTTGGAATCGTTTGTAGTTATAATGATAGATGTATGTTTCAATTGCTTGAATGAGTTCGCCCTTTGTTTGATAGTTATTAAGATAAAATATTTCAGATTTAAAATGAGAGAGTAATGATTCAATGTAAGCATTGTCATGGCAGTTTCCTTTACGAGAATGGCTGCCGATGGCGCCTAGCTGCTGAAGCATACGATAATAAGCAGGAGATGTATATTGGAATCCTTGATCTGAGTGGATGATGGTTCCATACACATCTCTTTTTTGTGTTGCTAAATCTAATGTTTTTAGAACAAGTTGTAAATCATTGCGATGTGAGAGTTTCCAAGCAACGATTTTATTATTGTAAAGGTCTTGAACGACCGATAAATAGAGAAATTTATCTTTGAATGGAAAATAAGTGATATCTGTAACAAGTACCTCATTTTGTTTGCGGTTTTGGAATTGCCGTTCTACTATATTAGGGAAAACTCTTGAGGATTTCTCTTTGAAACAGCGTCGCTTTTTACGGATAATAGATTGAATTTGAAGCTCTTGCATAAATCTATATACTTTTTTGTGGTTCACGAAAAATCCGGCCTCTCGTAAGGCGATTGTCATGCGAGGATAACCGTATTCCTTGTGTTTTATGTGAATTGCTTGAATCTGTTCACGCAATGTCTTATTCTTTGAAAGACGTAATTGTCTGTGATTACATGTTGAACGCCATTTATAGTAGCTAGAGCGATTTAACCGCGCAATGATGACAAGCCATGTTACTTTGTATTGAGAACGTAGTTCTTCAATAATCTCATATTTAGCTGTTTGGGCAAAAGCACCTCCTATAGATTTGGATACCGCTTTTTTAAATAAGCTACCTGAGCTTTGTAATATTCTAATTCTTCTTCGACACTATTGAATTTCGTACGAAGACGACCTTTCAAGGGATTTTTCAAGCCGCTATTCCCACCGTTGTTTCTTCTTAAATCTGAAATATCGCCTGTTTCCTGGTATTTTCGAACCCAATTCATTAACTGTATTCTCCTTTTTAGCTTATATTTCTTAGCTATGTTCGATTGGCTGCTACCCCTCACCATTTAAATAACTTTTTACAACTTGTATCTTTAATTCATTTGAATACGTTTGAAATGTATCTCCTTTTTTGACCATAGTAAAATCCCCTCCAAGTAAAAGTGTAACATCCATGTCTATTTATGGACTTTTTACACTGTCTACCTTAAGGGGATAATATCAGAAGTCTGCCCAAAAGCAGATATATCATTAATGAACTCTTGGTTTTAACTGTATAAAGTTCAATTCCGCTAGGAATCTTTTTCTTTTTTTCATATCCCACTGTTTTTGCACCAGAACCATGGCGAATGCCATTGCAAGCGGAATCGCTACAATCCCTACAACCAATCCTGCTAGCATAT
>NZ_JBFPJH010000214.1:0-5687 GCF_040838255.1 Bacillus sp. C30
ATAGCAGAGCGTATATAACATATTGTATATGTGATTTTAAAGGAGATGTTTTCTTGACGAAAAGAAATTGTAGGAGCCACAATCATTCGTTTGCTCCCTTCATCAGCCCCAATCCTATCGGGTTAAACGTTATCCCAAAATTGATAAAACAGCTTTCATAAGTCCGTTTTCTAGTGTAATAGGCGATGTGAGAATTAAAGATAATGTATATGTAGCTCCGAATGTAAGCGTTCGTGCGGATGAAGGAACTCCATTTTATATTAGTTCAAACACAAATCTGCAAGACGGAGTTATCTTACATGGTTTATTGAATAAATTTGTTTATGTTGGTGATAAAAAGTATTCAATCTATATTGGGAAAAAAGTAAGTGTTGCGCATGGCGCTCTCATTCACGGTCCTTGTTATATAGGGAATAAGGTGTTCGTCGGTTTTAAAGCAATTGTGTATAATGCGATTATTGGAGAAGGAACAGTTATTTCATACAATGCAGTAGTAACAAACGGTGTACGTGTTGCGGCGAACAGGTTTGTGTCGCCTGGAGCCAATATAGATACACAAGAAAAAGCAAATGCGCTCATTCGAGTACCAAAAGACGAAGAGGAGTTTGCACGAGAAGTACAACGTGTAAATCAAGAATTTCCTGCTTCGTATAACTTATTATTCGGTTCGCATCGTTGTTCTTGCGGAATGCCGTACAATCATTAAAAATTAGCAGTTTTTGAGATGAAGTGTTTATTATGCATGACAGTGGTTGAAAAGACTCGTATCCATTGAGAGATGTGCTTCATTTGAAAAAAATGCCGGATCATACAATATAACATTAACAGATATACAAGACGGACACGTTACAGCGCATGTTCTTGATACGAAATGTTTTCGATAATAAAAAGACAATGATGGAATTTAACCCGTCATTGTCTTCTTTACATTATTCTATTCAATTTCTCCTGATCCATAGCTATACTGTTGCTTATTCTCAATCCGCTCAATTACGTCTTGTAATTCATCCGGCTTCAAAAACTCAATTGGAGAGAAGCCTTTCTCAAACGTAAGTGTATCAGCTTCAATCATTAATACATATCGGTCGTTTACCTTTGCAATATGTATTAGGTCTCCGAAATCAGCAAGCAAAGCCTTCACAGAGATATGATCTGCTTTTAGCTTTAATTCCACTTCAGGGGCGTGCTCGACGATTTGAGCGGTAGCTTCCATTACTTCTTCTGTTGAAAATTGTTCCATAATTTCGCGTTTCGGACTGGCAGCCCATACTTCCATCGCTTGATCGAACTGTTCACGTTCTTCAGTACCTTCTTCAAATACATCTTCAATTTGGTCGTATACCATGTCCATTACTTGTGTTTTCATAATTTCAGTCATAGAGCGTTCGTATTCGACGAATTTTAAGAAGTCTTCAAAGTAGCGGGCGTGTGATGCTTGGTGTATTTTTAGTTCGCCAGGCTCCACCATACCTTCTTCAGGCATGTATGGGTACTGGATAGATTTCATATTCTTTGTTGTGATGGCCATTTCAACGTTACGAATAAGTGTTGATTCATCAGAAATGGAAGCAACCTTTGGTTCGAAGTCACATTTCATTACGAATACGAATGGATCATCAAAGTATTTGCGTAGTTTTGCTTGAGCGATTAAAAACACACCACCACGTACAGCGCTTGTGTCAAGGTATGTATAAACGAGAGGTTCGCTCATATCTTTGAAGTTTTCTTTTGTTTCTGCAAAGCGAATACGATTAAATAAGTTGTAATGAGGGTTTGAATCGAGTTCATGCCCTTCTTCTACAATAAAGCGACCGATCTTCGTTGGGGCTTGTTCTGTTTTTGCGTGACGTTCTACTTTTCGCTTTGAAATTTTTAATAATTCACCATTCAAAAATTCTTTTAAAGAGCTATCTTCATACTCTTCAGCGTCTAATGTTTGAAAATGTTTATAGCGCTTATCAACTACTTCACCTTTTCCTTCTACTTGTACTACATAAAAGGAAAGAAAATTTATTTCAAAATCCATATTTATCACCTTGTTTCATTTCATTAACTCTTATCAGTATAGAGATGGAAAAAACTTTCGTCAATTTATATAAGGAAGGGGGAGTCCCTTCCTTATATATTTGTTATTTTCGAAATTAAAATCCGTCTTCTAATGCTGAAAATGGAATGTTTAGCCTGTTTTCTACTGTACGTAAACGCTGATTTAAGCGATTTAATCTACGTGTATGACGCTCAACTGTGTTTTCTAGTTGACGTACCCTTTGCTCAAGCTCATTTACTCGTCTTTCTAATTGACGGTTTCCAGTACCAGGGAAAGAGATTGGAAGTTGAAATTGTCGATTTTGATCATATGGATTAACTTGTTCTGTTTGATCTATATATTGTTGGTATTGTGCCTGTAAATCATACTGAGGTTGGTAACCATATTGGTTATATGGATCATAAGGATTGTAGGGATACATAAAAACATCCTCCATTTCTTTATAATAGGTTAAATTCATCATAATGTATGTGCAAAAGCGGAGTAGTGGCACGGCAAATACCTATATACCTGAAGTGAATGATTGTTTTTACCGATAAAAGCTCGGTTTAAGTTGTTAATAATGATCACATATGAGAAAGCGGTATTGCGGTTTCTGAAGCATGCAGGTGAATAGAGAGGTGAAATGAAAGGGTGTTACATTTGTATTTCATCTGTTGAATGGTATATACTGGATAGAGATAGGTTGCATAAAAGTTACAATCTTATCAAACTCGAAAATTTATATAAATATGTATAGACATTTATAAAAGAAAAGAGTAATTTTAATAGAGTAAAAAAACAACTTGTAACATTTTCTAAATATATTGTAAAATGATTGTAACAAAAGATACATAAAAGTGAAATATTACATAAGAAATAATGTTGGGGAAAAGGAGAGAGTATATTGTTCCGAAAAATAAAGGGTATATTAGTAGGGGTGCTATGCGTAGCTGTAGTAAGTGGTTGTGGTACAAAAGTAAGTGATGTGGCATTAGTAAGTGATTTTGGTGGGAATGTTGTAGAGGCTAAGGCTGATGTACAGGATTCAATTAGCTTAGTGGATGGGCGTACTGGTACTGAAGTGAAAAAAATAGACTTATCGAGTTTAGGTTATTTTGAAGATGAGGCGAAATTCAAAAAATCCGTAACGAAGGTTGCAGGTGAAGTCGGGAAAAGTGTTGACAAAAAGATGGTCCCTTCACGTATAGCATCTGATGGATCATGGCAAGAAGGAAAGCCTTCTTTTGAATTAATGGAAAAAGAATTAGTAGATAAATTATTAAACGTTGGTATGTGGGATTCTTCATATCAATTACCTATCGTTGAGAAAAAGCCTACCGCAACATTAAGTGATGCGCAAGGAAGTGGCACGGTAATTGGTAGATATGAAACGAATTTAGGTGGATCAGCAGGTGGCCGTATTGAGAATATTCATTTGTCGGCAGCGAGCATAAATGGAGTTGTATTAGCAAAAGGAGACAGTTTCTCTTTCAATGCATTAATCGGTGATACAACGCCAGATAAAGGATATCAATTAGGTAAAGAAATTGTAGATGGTAAATTAGTAGATGGTTATGGTGGTGGCGTTTGTCAAACATCATCAACGCTATACAATGCAGCAGATCAAGCTGGTTTGAAAATGGTAGAGAGAACTACACATTCTAAAACAGTAGGTTATGTCCCTCAGGGAAGAGATGCTACAATTGCGTATCCATATTTAGATTTAGTATTTGAAAACACGAATGATGCTCCTGTTAAGCTTTATATGGGCATTCAGGGCGGAAAGTTAGTTGCTGAAGTACATAAGATGAAATAAATATGTAGTTAAAGGATAATAAAGTAAAATATTTATAGTTTCTATAATTGAAGCCATCTCTTCTGAATTTCAGAGGAGATGGCTTTTTGTCATTAATGGCCTTCTTAAAAAACTATGAATTCTGATTTTTCTTATTTACATAGTATGTTTTTAGTTGTATCCTTCATAGTAACGGCGATGTTAGTTTGTTTTGAAATAAAGGATTAGGAGAGGAAGTTATTCATGGTACAAATTCATCCGAAAACACGTATTGGTCATGTTGCATTTAAAGTAAAAGATCTAGAGCGTCAAATTGCCTTCTATGAAAATGTAGTAGGATTAGAAGTAATTAAACAAGAGGAGAACAAAGCATACTTAGCTGGAAAAGGTGGTAAGAATACGTTACTTGTTCTTGAGCAGTTGGAAGATGCAGCGCTACAAGAACCGCGTACGACGGGTATATATCACGTAGCCTTTTTAGTTCCGACTCGTGAAGCTTTTGCTTCGGCACTATTTGGTGTTATTCGCAATAAAAAGGTAATTGATAGTCCGGCTGAGCAAGAAGGGCGTTATACATATTCAAATGAAATTTTGCCAATTTCAAGGTTTAATAGTGCAAGTGATCATACGTATAGTGAGGCGTTTTATTTACAAGATTTAGAGGGGAATGGTATCGAGATTTATGCAGATCGCCCTCGAGGACAATGGGGAGAAGGGCCAGGGGGAAGTACGCCATTAGATTTAAAAGAACTGGCAACGCTCGTTAATTATGAGTTTGATGGATTACCTGCTGACACTGTCGTTGGGCACGTCCATTTACGAATAGCTGATGTAGAAAAGTCACATGAGTTTTATGTAGAAACAGTAGGCTTTGAAGTGCAGCAGCGTGAAGATGATTGCTTATTTATTTCGGCAGGAGGCTATCATCACCATATCGGTGCAAATACGTGGAACGGAGTAAACAACCCGCATCCACCAGCACATGCAACGGGACTAAAAGTGTATACGATAGTACTACCGCATAAAGAAGCATTAGATGAAGTGAAAGAAAGATTAATAGAAAAACAACATGAAATAAATGAAACTTTAAATGGATTTAATGTAGTAGACCCAAGTGGTATTACAGTGCAGTTTGAAATAGAAGCAGTATAAAGTGAAACTTTAATCAGTGGGGGTTTTGTTCATCCCCCACTGATTATTAGCCTTCACCAATCGGGCGTTTATGGACAGTTAATCTCCCACCTAACTTCTTTGTTCCAGCTGAATTTTGAGGTGGGAGTTGTACTGCCCGTTAACGCGGGATAAAAGGAGCCAGAAAGTGTTTAATCACTTTCTGGCTTGTTTTTAATTATTTAGAGCTCAATCCAATACCTTCTCACAACATTCCCATCTTCTTCAGTGTAATCTTCATCCCGGAGGCCGCCGTTATGTAAAATCGTTTTCTCAGAAGCCGTATTCACTTCGTCACAAACGACAAGTGCTTTCGTGATGTTTAATTCTTTCGTTTTTTCTAATGATAACTCTAGTAACTTTGTAGCATAACCTTTTCTTCTTTCAGAAGGGCGAATGCCATAACCGATATGGCCTCCAGCATTAAATAAATGCTCCGTCAAACTATGACGTATATTAACAACTCCTACAACTCTATTTTCATCTGTCACGAGCCAATAAGTAGAATCTGGTACCCAAGTTTCAGGAATATTTATTCCGTTATGTGCGTCGTGTAATTCTTGAATCATTGCCGTGAAATTAGAAGGGTTTTTTGAAATAACCCATGGAATCATCGTTTCACCGCTATCTTTCCATTCGTTATAAAAATCTAAGTATTCTTCTTGTAAATCAGTAGTAGGTGTAAGTAAAGAG
>NZ_JBFPJH010000215.1:0-5635 GCF_040838255.1 Bacillus sp. C30
CTATATGAAAACAGCTAATAATAAAAACGTTTATACTTCATTTGGAAGTATAAATGTTTTTTCTCTTTTAAACATTAACCCTGCCTTAAAATCTTATGAAACATTTCCGGTTTATGTTGATCAAAAGCATCTATTAATTCTTTTCCAAATATCGTTATACTCTCCTCCCACGGATGCCCTAAATACCCCCACTTAAAGTCCTTCTGAATAAAGAAATAGTAATCTCCAGTTGGAAAAATCGGGATTGTCCACTCATCAAATTCATTTCTATCAAACTTTAAATGTGAATTTACCCAGTAACATTCATGTTGCCAATCAAGTGCCATTATATATTCATTCGATACTGTATTCTCTTTAAAAACTAGTAATGCTTTTTCTTCCAGATCGTCATATACATTTAAATCTACCGATTCTCCAAAGTAATGAGAAATATCATATGTTATAAAAGGACTTGGCACCTTAAATGATGGGAATATAGACATACTTGGTGAAAACTCAAAATCACTATATACCCTATCCCATATTCGGTCGTACTCTTTGTCTGTAAACTCAATCCAATTCTTCATTAAATATCTACCTTCCCTTTATAGTTCAAAGGATTTTCACTCGATTATCCCGAATATATAAATAATTATTCTCGCAAGGAGCGAATTTGTATGAATCTATTCGAACACGAAACGTAAAACCTCTTCATCTTTACAAGAGGTCCTCCATTTCTCTGTTCTTACTATATCATTCATTAACGAAATAGGAGGACATATTATGAAACGTGATCCATTATTTTCAGCACTATTAGAAAGTGCAAAGACTAACTTTAGCGGCTGGGATTTCTCTTTCATTTCAGAAACTGGCCGTATGAATAGCGAACCCCTATCATGGTCATACGGTAGCACTGCTTTCCAGCTTATGCAACGTGCAAAATCAATGCTAGATATGGGGACTGGTGGCGGAGAGTTTTTATCTATGTTACAACCGTTCCCGTCAACTATTTATGCGACTGAGGGCTATGCTCCGAATGTCCCAATTGCACGAAAGAAATTAGAACCTTTAGGAGTTATAGTCGTAGAAGTGACTGATGATACTGCTTTACCATTTCAAGATGGTCAGTTTGATTTAATTGTGAATCAACATGAATCCTATTCTGCTTCTGAAGTGAAAAGAAGTCTTTCCACCAATGGAACATTTCTTACACAACAAGTCGGTGGTCTTGATTGTGCGGAACTGAATGAGCAGTTTGGCACACCGCTGAATAGCGAATTTTCAAGTTGGTCACTCGAAACGGCATGTAGTGAATTGAGAAAAAGCGGATTTACAATTTTAGAAGCGAAGGAAGAGTTCCCTCTTCAGCGTTTTTATGATGTCGGTTCTGTTGTCTATTACTTGCAAGCAATTCCGTGGCAAATTCCTGAATTTACAGTAGACAGCTATACCGAGGAATTGTATCGCATACATGAAATCATCTTGCAAAAAGGATATTTCGATGTGAAGCAACACCGCTTTATTATTAAAGCAAATTATGAAGAGTAAAATTTGAATTAGCATTCCTTGTAAAAAGCCAAATTCCCATAAAGAATTTGGCTTTCTCTTCGTATTTTAACGTTTCTTCTCTTATTGAGAAACGAGATATTTTTCATATCGTTTTTTCGTATTATCTTCTATCAAAAGTGTAGTTTTGTAATCAATAATATTCCGATTATCATATGTGAATATATGCTCTAAATTGTTGTCCTCACTTAATAATGTCGGTAAATATCTTTGCAAATTGCTAACTACACCTCTATTATCACCATCTAATATCCAATCAATTGACTTCCATTCTAATATACCTTCATGAGTGCTTACTGGCGTATCAATATGTACTCCATCTGGTAAATCAGCTAGGAATACATACATTCCCTCGCTACCCCGAGGTTCGTCTTTAACTTTAAAAATAACATTCCCTTTATACGTTACACTTGGAAGCTCTATTCCCGTTTCCTCAAAGGTTTCTCTAATGACTCCTTCGTATGGCGTTTCATACTCTTCTATTTTCCCTCCGACACCATTCCACATTCCCATTGTCGGCTTCTTGTTTCTATTTAGTAGAAGTATTCTATCTCCTTTTCTAATGAAGCAAATTGTGTACTTATACATACGATCATTTCCTTTCATTTACATCTTCTTTTGTAAGCAATTCATTTTCCACATGTGTTATTTGGCTTATTTTCACGTGAAAACACTCGCCTTATAATCCCTTACCACATAATATATAGTACAACTTTCATACGTAAACTCTTTACGTATGAAAGAATCCTTTTTAGAAAGGAGAATTCAAAATCGATAACATTAGTAGCGAATTTCTAAAACAATATTACGACAGCAACGTTTGGTTACATGGTACACACTGGTTCGGGGTTCCAATCTGCAAACTTCCTTCTGATCTCTTTTTGTATCAAGAAATATTATACGAATTAAAGCCTGATTTAATTATTGAATGCGGAACTTTTTACGGTGGTAGTGCACTGTTTTTAGCTTCTATGTTAGATTTAATTGGAAAAGGTCACGTACTTACTATCGATATAACTCCGCAACCAAATCGGCCATCCCATAATCGAATTACGTATTTAACAGCTTCATCTGTTTCTGTACAGGCCGTCCAATCAATATTAAGTATGCGCAAACCTGATGATGTGATTTTAGTTATTTTAGATTCTGATCATAGTAAAGAACATGTATCGAAAGAACTCTTACTTTATAAATCTATTGTAACCACTGGCAGTTACATTATTGTAGAAGATACAAGTATTAACGGAAATCCTCTCCTTCCTGATTGGGGCCCTGGCCCAATGGAAGCTGTGGAAGAGTTTTTAACTAAAAATAGCAATTTCATAATCGATGAATCTAAACATAAGTTTTTCATATCATTTAATCCAAAAGGTTTTTTAAAGAAGATAAAGTGAAACTTTAATAAGTGGGGTTTTGTGAATCCCCACTTATTTTATGATTTTCATTTTCGAAAAAGGATAGTACACAAATTCCACTTTTCCTATTATATTATCTTCTTCAATATATCCTAAACCATTTCGACTATCCTTACTTTGTTCACGATTGTCTCCCATTACAAATAACTTATTTGGCGGAATCTTTGTCTTTTGAAAATTATAAAACACTTGTGTATTGTTATATAAATCTTTATTTATATAAGGTTCATCTTGCTTTTTGTCATTTACGTATACAGTTCCATTCGTTATGTTAATTATGTCACCAGGAAGCCCTATTACACGTTTCACATAATATTTCGACTCATCCTCTTCCTTAATAATGACGATTTCTCCATGCTGTAAGCTAGAAAAATGTACAGCGGCTTTATTTACAAATACGTAGTCTTCTTCATGTAAAGTTGGCTGCATTGATTTTCCTTCCACCTTACATAAAGTAAAAGACTGGTACGCTCCTACTAGGACAAATATAAATAGTATGTACTTTCCCCAACCTCTCTTAATCTCCTCTTTCATATCCATTCCCACCTTATCAAAACACTTTTCAACTCAAAAATATATCACTGCACCTGTTCATTTGCGCAGTGATATGCTACAATTTGAAGTTTTTACTGTGCCTTACTCGGCTATTGTGCTACTGGGACTGGACTTGCACCCGATCTCTGCGTTTTTAAGTCAAAATATGCATCCAAAACCTCTTTACCAATTGCAGAATTAATACCTGATTTATCATTATTTACCCATGGCACAACAACAGAAAAAGCAACTTCCGGATCAGCATCATATGGCGCATACCCGGCGAGAGTTAAATTATAACATTTTTTTCGATAGTTGTTTTCATCTCTTCCAATATCACTTTCTCCACCGTACACTGTTTCTGCTGTTCCTGTTTTCCCAGCCGGTTTATACGGTAAACCTTTAAAAGTTCCAGCACCGGTCCCATCTACCTCTTGGAAAACTCTTCTAAACCCTTCTTTCACATGATTTATATATGAAAGATCCATATCCACTCGATTTAACACGACTGGTTCCATCGATTGCATAACTTTCCCGACTTCCTCTGGTCTATTCGGTTGCTCTCTAATTTCTTGTACAATTTGTGGTTTCATTCGGTAACCACCATTTGCAATCGTTGACATATATTGCGCAAGCTGAAGCGGCGTATATGTATCATATTGTCCAATGGCATAGTCAAGTAAAAAACCAGGTATATTATCGGTTCTACCCATTTGACCAATCGATTCATTTGGAAGGTCAATACCGGTTGGTACACCTAAACCAAATTGTCTAAAGTAATAGCGCATTTTATTGAATGTTTCTTGCCTAATATCTAACGGATTGTTTGGTACATAATCAATCCCCGCAATCTTTAACGCCGTATTAAACATGTAGACATTGGATGAAACTTGCAATGCTCTTAAATCATCAATATCTCCAAAGTCTTTCCACGATTTCTTCGGCTTCGAACTTCCTTTAAAGTACATTGGTGCATCAAAGAAATGCGTATATGGCTTAATCGCTTCTGTTTGATATCCCGCTAATACCGTAGCTCCTTTCACCGTTGATCCTAACTCGTAAGAACTTATCATCGTTCCTAAAGCGTAGTCTTCTATTTGCATCCCGCCATCTTTATTTACAATTTTCTTTCCTGCTAATGATAGAATTTGACCATTTTTCGGATTCATCATAACGACGAATGCACGATCCATCATCGGTTCAGAAGAATGAAATGCCCTTAAATTCCTTTCAAGACTTTCCTCCACCTTTTTCTGTAAATCCATATCAACTGTTAACATTAAATTATTTCCACTTTTTCCTTTTGTCACTTTTTCAGTCCGAATAATATTTCCAGCTTTATCCGTAATATTTTTAGACTGTTCTTTCGTTCCATGTAACACATCTTCGTATTGTTTTTCGATGTAACTCTTACCAATACGATCATTTCGGTTATAATCTCGCACTAAATAATAGTCTAATTGCTCCCTTGGTAATCCCTCATTCTCAGTAGAAACACTACCAAGTACAGAACGTAGTATTTTGTCATTTGGATATTCGCGCTCCCAATCCACAGTCGTATCTACGCCTGGCAAGCTCGATAATCCTTCACTCACTACTGCATATTCATTTTGACTTACATCTTTTTTGACGATTTGTGGCGTCATTTTATATCCCGCATTCATTTTGCTTTTAATTGCTAGTACTTCTATATCCTCTTTCGAAAGCTCGTTTAATTCTTCTTGTGTAATTCTTTCTCGTCTCAACTCTTCTACTTTCTTATCTAAGTCTTTCCCTTCTATTTCCTGTTTCCTAAATTTACTCTCATCTTCTTTCGTTACTTTTGTTGCTGCACGTTTTTCATTTAACTGCATCCAAAAATCTTTTTTATCTGTCTCTGTTAACTTGTCCATATCTTCTTGCGGCATTTCAATTAGCTTTGCTAAATTTCTTGCCACTATTAAAACCTCTTTTGAGTCCACTCCTTTCATCTTCGTATATGTAACAGTTCGTAACGGTTTATTATTTACAATAACTTTCCCTTCCCGGTCAAACATCTTCCCTCTCGGAACTGGAGTACTCACCGTTACATCTTCCTTTTTATTCACTTCATTTCGATACGTTTCTCCGTCGATGATTTGTACTTTACCTAATTGAATAAT
>NZ_JBFPJH010000216.1:0-5613 GCF_040838255.1 Bacillus sp. C30
TAATAAAAATTTAGAAGAGTTAGATATCCCGACAGCTGTTGTGGCTACTGACATTTTGAAGGGGGAGAAAGTTGTTTTTACAAGTGGTCCGATTGCGGAGGCGGTTCGAGCTAGTATATCTGTACCAGGGGTGTTTGTTCCAGAAAAAATAGATGGCCGCTTATTAGTGGATGGAGGGGTAATTGACCGTATTCCCGTATCGGTTGTAAAAGATTTAGGTGCTGATATTGTTATTGCTGTTGATGTATCTCCAATTAAGGTGAATGGAGAGGTTACATCGATTTATGATGTAATTATGCAAAGTATTGAAATTATGCAACATGAACTTGTGATGAATCGGCAAATAGCATCAGATTTAATGATGCGGCCAGCAGTGGAACAATTTAGTTCGCGTGCTTTTACACATATTGAAGACATTATTAGGGTCGGAGAAGTGGAAGCGGAAAAACATATTTCAAACATTTATTTACTAATTGAGCAGTGGAAGGAGAAACATAATGTTTAAGCGTTTTCGGTTTATATATGCAATTTTAATAGGGGTTATATTGGCGATGCTACTTGTTTATGTGCGCTTGCCGTATTATGTGACAAAACCAGGTATGGCCGCGAAATTAGCGCCGTACGTGCAAGTTGACGGTGGAACTAAAGAGTCTGGTGATTTCATGCTTGTCACTGTCTCAATGGGACCTGCTAATGTGGTGAACTTAATAGCCGCGCAATTTAATAAATATACACACGTTTCGAAGGCGGAAGAAATATTGCAAAAAGGCGAGAGTGATGAAGAATATCAATTTCGCCAAAATTATGCAATGAAAGATTCGCAAAATGCAGCAATCTATAATGCTTATAAACGTGCAAATCGCTCTGTTTCTTTTGAAAATAAAGGTGTACTAGTTGCTGGTGTAGCAAAGGGTATGCCGTCAGAGGGAAAGCTTAAGCTTGGAGATGTTATTATAGCTGTCGATGGAAAAATATTCGACAAGACGGAACAATTTATTGAGTATATGACAGGGAAAAAAGAAGGGGACACAGTAAATATTGAATACAAGCGGGGCGGAAAACAGTTTAAAGAAAATTTAAATGTAAAGACGATCCCTAATGGGAATGGACGCGTCGGTATAGGGGTCTCTATCGTTACGGAAAGAGAGTTAGTAGTAGATCCGAAAGTGAAAATTGATTCCCATGAAATCGGCGGTCCATCAGCGGGGTTAATGTTTACACTAGAAATTTATAATCAGCTCGTTGAAGAAGATTTAACAAACGGACATGAAATAGCTGGAACAGGTACAATCAATGATAAAGGAGAAATTGGTCCAATTGGTGGTATTCAGCAAAAAGTAGTAGCTGCTAGTGATGCGGGAGCTGAAGTGTTTTTTGCGCCAAATGAAAAAGGTGTAGAGAAATCGAATTATAAAGATGCTCTTGAAGCTGCGAAAGATATTAAAACGAAGATGAAAATTGTACCGGTGGACACACTGGATGATGCATTAACGTATTTGGAAAAAATGGGTAAAATAAAGTAAACCTCTCTGAAGAAGAGAGGTTTTTCTTATAGGAATTTTTTCGTTATTTCATCATAACGAATTGGATGATGCGTTGCGTCTTGTTTTAGCAGTTGTGTCCGCAAAGGTTCTTGCATTATGGAGAAATATACAGCATTTGATTTTCGTTCTATGTCTAAAGTTGGATGTTCGAATGTTTTTGTATGAGTAAGGATTGGGAGTTCTATTTTTTTCTTATTTCTAGAAAGATAAGTTTGTCCTTTTTGTGACATTCCGAGAAGACGGATATACGGCGCATGTTGCTCTATATTTGCTTTGTGTATTTCTTCCTTCGTTGTATTTGTTAAAATATGTGTACAAGCTCTTTGCAATCTAGTCCATGTATAACGTTTTGTTTTTAATGCTTCCATGAATGAATAGAAAGATGAACTGTTTTGTATTTTTGATAAAATACGATGCTCTAAACCTTCTTCCATTTCATATATATGTTGTAAGTCCTCTGAAGACATCGTCATAAGTTTGTATTTAAAAAATGAAAAGTATTTTTCCCAGTTATGTAACGTCCCGTAGTTTTGCTTGTAGTTTTCTAAAAGAGAAGCAGTCATTTTCGGGATAAAAGGCTCAATAGTTGTAGAGGAACTGTTTTCATTAAATAGCTGTTTGCGAATACTTGTTGCACTTGCAATATGTTGATCGTGAAATGTTTCATCATGATAATGAGAGGCGAATCTTTTTATAGTTTGTGCTTGCATCGAACTGTTTTGTAAGAGAATTCCTTTAATGTACTGTAAGCCTAAAATGTTATTTGGTTGTGACATATCTACGTTTTTTTCGGGTGGTAAGATGTGTAGAAAGGCTTCAGATGTAGCTTTTGCATAACTATTACCTGCATTCATAAATTGCTTCACAAGACGATTAAAAGTCTCTTCTTCATTTTTTTGTATAGCGATGGTATTGTAGAAATTTTCAGCTTGTCCATCTTCACTACCGAAACAAATTTCAGAAACACCAAGGGCGTTTAAAATCGAAATTGCGCCATTTGCGAAAGTTTCGGCCTTTTGTGTTGCGAATGCATAAGGAAGCTCTACAACGAGGTCTACGCCGTTTGTTAGGGCCATTTTGGTACGATACCATTTGGAGATGAGTGCGGGCTCACCACGCTGCAAAAAAGGACCACTCATAACGGCGATAATAATATCAGACTGTGTTAACTTTTTTGTTTGTTGCACATGATAAGCATGACCGTTATGAAAAGGGTTATATTCAACAACAATACCACTGGATTTTATGGTAATCTCTCCTTTCGATGTAGCATCTTTTTGGAAAACGTGATAGTCTATATATTATTTCCTATGATGACTTCATTATAGTGTAAAGAAAAAACTTACACTATAAATGCATTATATCACTTGTACCATGGGGTTTAACCCTCTTTAGTTTCATCACCGACCACTTTTTGACCACTTCGACCACTTTTTAAAACATTTCCTAGCATTTCAGTTACCTCAATTTGACGTTCTTCATAAACATCAGTATAAATATTTAAAGTTGTAGAAACATTTGTATGACCAAGTAATTTCGAAACAACCTTTGCATTTGCGCCAGAATCGATTAAAATAGTTGTAAAAGTTCTTCGGATATCGTGGAATCTAATATACGGTACGCCAATTGCTTCGCACAAAGCTTTCATTTGGTAGCGTATCGTATATGGATGCACGATTTTTTTATTTCTTGTGCAAATTAATAGGTCGAAAGAATTCTCCTTTTTGTGATTTCGATATTCTAACAACTCTTCCATTAATTCTTCTGTCATTGGGATCATGCGATTAGACGCTTCAGTTTTTGTTTCACCTAATTCATACTTACCATCCACAAGCGTTAACGTTCTTTGTACATGAATAGTCTTGGTTTCGAAATTAACATCATCCCACTGTAGAGCCAATACTTCGCCGATACGCATGCCTGTATGCAACGCTAAAATAAATGTAATATAGTAGCTTCCTTGTATTTTTGCATACTCCATAAATTTCATTGCTTCTTCAACTGTCCAACTAGCTTGTGCTTTCTTTTTAACTTTTGGCCGCTTTGCTTTCTTAGCAGGATTAGAGTTAATCATTTCTAACTCTACACCTTTATCAAGGATTTGCTTTAGCATAACATCAACGGATGAAATGTATTTTGTGGTTAGACCTTCTTTAAGCAGCTTCTGGTGGAAATTATGCACTGTTAAAGGTTTTATATCAGATAACCTCTTGTCGGCAAATTCAGGCATGACACGTGAGCGTAGAATACGTTTGTATTGATACAATGTTGACGGTCTACATGATGATTCTTTTTCTTGCATCCAGATTTCTACGAGTTGAGAAAAGCGAATATCACTATTCTCATAATCTCCATTTGCTAAATCATTTGTTACTCTAGCTACTTCTTCTTGAGCAGCTTTCTTTGTTTTAAAACCACCTTTAGTGATTTGTTTCCGTTTACCTGTGAGCGGGTCTTTGCCAACATCCATAGTAAAAGACCACTTCTCACCACGTTTACGAAAGTATGCCATGATTTTCACCTCGTCATAATCGTTTTCTAGATACAAGCTGTGATATGTGGTAGTGGTATAAGAAATGATAGCATGTAAGCCTAATTTCTGTAAAAGGAAATTTACAGATATAGAACAAGTGAGCTACAATATTTATATACAAAAAGAAAGGGGGATAAAAAATGGGAGAGTTCACAAAAGAACCTGGTGGTCATAAAGTTACTGATCCTGGTGTAGGTTGGCACAATGAACCAGGCGGTGGCGGTTGTAAATACAACGAAGACCCTGGGACGGGTTGGAAAACAATTTCTGGCCCAGGGACAGGTATATAAGAAAAGGGGGATAACGAGATGATAAGTTACATAAAAGATCCAGGTGGTTCAAAGATGATTTCTAATCCAGGGACAGGTATAGGGATTTTCGACCCAGGACCTGGTGGAGGATATACAACTGATCCGGGTGGTGGATGGCGAAAAGAACCAGGAGGTTTGAGAAAATGAGAAGAGATAACTTTGATTCAGGCGGTCTAGGTGGAGATCAATTGGAGTATGATCCGAATCCGAGCGGAGGACATACCAAAGACCCCGGTGGTGGAATGGGTATGTATGATCCTGGTGTAGGCGGAGGATACATGAAAGCCCCTGGAACGGGAATATAAAAAAGAGAGCGTAATGCTCTCTTTTTTTAGTTGGCAAAAATATGCTATTTTTTACTGTTGCGATTGGAAATGATTTCTTCTAAAATCAAATCATAACAACTCTTTTTTTTCGTTTAAAAACTGTGTGTAAAATTTGAGTTGTTTACAGAACTGTTCTCGTTGGGATTCATCCAGGCCTGCGAAAACCGTTTGAATCTCATCGAGAACATCTTCTAATTGCTTTTCACTTGTCGTGAATTTTCGACCCATTAGTGTATCGATAGAGATATCAAAGAATGACGCGATACGATCTAATGATTCCAGGTCGGGTTCATTAAAATTTGTTTCTAGATTACTGATTTGACTTCGACTCAATTGAACTTTATTGCCAAATTCAGCTTGTGTTAAAGAACGATTGTTTCTAAACTTTTTTAAATTTTCTCCAAATGTATTCATGCCTTTATTATAAATAAGGCATTATTTTTAGACTATATATACCAAAAAATTTGGCTTAAATATTTAAATGGCTTACTTTTTTGGTTTTCTGACAAAAACAATTAGAACAAGTGTTCTTAAAGTGGTAAAATATTCTTAGTAAGAAAATGTACTTTTCTAAAAAAACTTTCTCAACATGATTTGACTATAATTGGAATGAACATTCTAAATCTTATGATAAACTGAGTTAATAAAAAAGAATTTAAAAAAAGACCCACGGTGTTATAGATGTGAGACCGCACACCTATAACATTTACCCTAGCTTATATAGGGAAAAATTTCCATGAGTCAATACATAGTATATCATACTTCGTAAGAGTAAATGAGAATTATGGTTCATTTTCCTATTGAGAAATAAGGGATGTGTTTGGGGTTCTTATCTGGGAGGGAATTTTAGAACCTGTCTAAAATCTAGGGTATAATCTATGTAAAAAGGATGATTCCTA
>NZ_JBFPJH010000217.1:0-5602 GCF_040838255.1 Bacillus sp. C30
ATTCCAATATATGAATAAAAAATGACGACAGCTATCAAAATTATAATTCTGATGTACTGCCGATTTTTACTGATATTTCATGAGCTGCTTGTTTTACCTTACTAATAAGAAAAGATAGTCGATTATCATTAATTCGATGACTAATTAACCCAACACTTAATGCTCCTACTACTTTATGATTAAATCCTATAATAGGTGCAGCTATTGAAGCTGTCCCCTCTGTTTTTTCACCATAACTCACAGCATATCCTTCATTTCTGATCTGCTTTATTTGATCGAAAAGAATTTGCTTTTGTTCTGGTAAAGAAGAAAGTAAATGTTCTACAATGTGTTCCATTTCATTCGTGTTCATATTGGCAAGCATCGTTTTATTTGCGGCTCCAATCGAAAGTGGAATCTGTTCCCCTAAGTTATCGATAACTCGAATTTTTAAAGGGCTATCAATTCTTTCAATGATAATAGAATGTGTTCCATTTGGAATGTTCAAATAAACACTTTCTTCAACTTCAGAGGCCAAACGCTTCATCACTTCTCTTGCAACAGATCTGTAGTCTACCTTCTCCAATTGACGTAATCCTATTTCCATCCACATTGGTCCAATCTTGTACTGTTTTGTTTCGGAAATTTGCGTAACTAATCCATGCTCCATTAAAGAGTTCAGTAACCTATGTACTGTACTAACCGGGAGATGTGTTCTATCAGCTATATCAGAAATAGCCCAATACTCTTTTTCATTTGTAGAATTCAGTAACTTAATAATACCTATCGCTCGATCAATGGACTGTACCATAACTCGCCTCAACTTTACTTGTAGTATGTTTAGCCTAATTACCTATCAATTTATCAAAAATTCAAACTGAAATCAAATAATTTATTTAATTTTCTAAAAATAGAGATATAACACTATCAAAAAAATGAAAACGCAAACAAAAAAATATTGACTTTTCTTTTTAATTATCTGAAAATTAGAACAAGATTTCACATCACGGAATACATTCCATAATACGGAAAAACATCAATTTTCATACTACCAATTATGAAAGTGAGGAAAACAATGACGCAAGTAAACAATACAAACAATGAATTAAAGCGCACGATGAAAGGTAGACATTTATTCATGATTGCACTCGGTGGTGTGATTGGAACGGGGTTATTTAACGGATCTGGTTTTATTATAAGTCAAGCTGGACCTGGTGGATCCGTACTTGCCTTTATGGCCGGTGGATTATTAATGTATCTCGTTATGCTATGTCTTGGTGAGCTTGCTGTAGCAATGCCAGTTTCAGGTTCCTTCCAGGAATATGCCACTAAGTTCATCAATCCCGCAACTGGGTTTACCATCGGATGGTTGTATTGGCTAAGCTGGGCGAATACGACTGGTCTTGAATTTACCACTGCTGGTATTACAATGCAGCGATGGTTTCCTGATATTCCTGTCTGGGTTTGGTGTTTAATATTTGGTGTTACAATATTCACTATTAACGCATTATCCGCTCGTAGTTATGCAGAAACAGAATTTTGGTTCTCAAGTATAAAAGTATCTGCCATTATTGCTTTCATTATTCTTGGCGGCGCCGCTATGTTCGGTTTTATTGATTTAAAAGGAAACGAACCCGCTCCGCTTCTTTCAAATTTCGTAAATCATGGTGGTTTATTCCCAAATGGACTTGCCGCTATCTTATTAACAATGGTTACAGTCAATTATTCCTTCCAAGGTACAGAACTTGTTGGAATCGCAGCAGGTGAAAGTGAAGATCCAGCAAAGACTTTACCTCGTTCTATTAGAAATATAATATGGCGCACAATGTTTTTCTTCGTCTTAGCAATCTTTGTTCTCGTGGCTTTAATTCCTTGGGAAGAGGCAGGATTAACAAAGAGTCCGTTTGTTGCTGTATTTGATAATATCGGTATTCCATATGCAGCTGATATTATGAACTTTGTTATTCTTACTGCTGTTCTTTCTGTCGCAAACTCAGGACTGTACGCCGCAACTCGAATGCTTTGGTCGTTATCAAAAAATGATATGGCTCCAGCCTTTTTAAAGAAATTATCATCACGAGGGATACCTCTAAACGCTTTAATCTTGACGATAGCTATTTCTGCTTTTTCTCTGTTGACAAGCGTTGTAGCTGCTGAAACGGTTTACTTATGGCTCATTTCAATTTCTGGAGTCATTACAATTATTGTTTGGATGTCAATTTGTGTTTCTCAATTCTTTTTCCGTAAACATTATTTAGCCGAAGGTGGAAAATTAGAAGACTTAAAATTTAAAACTCCACTTTATCCACTTGTACCAATTCTTGGTTTTGGATTGTATGGCATTATATTAATAAGTCTTATCTTTATCCCAAGTCAAAGACTAGGAATCTATTGCACTGTACCATTTATCATTTTTTGCTACACCTACTATCACTTAAAGGTAAAGAAAAGAATTGCTACTAACACTCATACAGATACTAAAATTAGCGAAACTTCGTAATACTGTACTATATTTAAAAGACCGCACATTGCTTTTACTTTGTGATAAGAACCATAAATTTGCCGTTTGGCAAGCTTATGGTTCTTTTTATTTGTGGCAAACATATGCTTCCAGGATTTGAAGAATATTTTTAATATCGCTTTTAAATAAAGTCACGGTGTTTATAAAAAAGGCGCGATGTTTTGTCCCTTTGGATCTGTTTATCTAAAGAGATGTTTTTATAGTGAAAATAAGATCTGAACTGAAAGGCGGATTAAGAAACTGCTGAGTAGCAATAAAGTTACTCCACTAAAGGGCCAGATTGTTGAGGAACGTTTTCAGGCAATTAGATTATTCAAGTTTGAATAGATCATTGAGATTGCGAAGGTTTTCACTTAAACTGACGGGGCAGTAATACTCAATTAAAAATAATGGTAAAGTTAGTGAAAAGAAGAAGGATTGAAAATCGTATAGATTCATTCATTGTAATACATTTTAAGTTTTTGTGTGGCGAGGTATTTGAGAAGTAAGAATGATTTCATCAAAAAAACCATTGGAGCTCCAACCGGTTTTTATATGACTATTTTTCCAGACCCAATTTAACATCATAACAAATTATAAATAAACAGTCTATACTTTTGGTTAGATTTTTTATATAGTTTGATTGACAGTAAAACCTAAGAAAAGGGGTGTTATTCATTGAGAATCACTTGTCACCTTGATCAATCTGATTTACAGGAGTATATGCAAAAAGTCTTTGGTACCAGTTATTTGGTTTCTAGTGTAACGAAAATGCATGGCGGTGCACAAAAGGTAGTCTATAAGATTGACTGCAGTAATGGATTTTCCTGCGTTCTGTATGTTTGGGATCTTACCATGAATTATTTTCAAGAAGAAATAGCGAACGGAGATATACATGAGCACTCCTATAGTAGTGATTTATTTGAATTAAATAACAAGTATTTAATTCAACAAGGAATTCAAACTCCCCTTCTATATGATCTGAATAAGGAAAGAAACCGTTATCCTTATGATTATGCTCTCGTTGAATATGTAAATGGACAAAAGGCAGAAGTTTATTTTCAACATTCCGATTCATATGTTAAAGATAAAGTGTTTCAGCGGATAGGAGATATGCTGGCAGACATGCATGCCAACGAGAGACTTACTCATGGGAAAGCGAATCAAAGTGGGATCAACACGGAAAAATGTCATCACTTGCAAATAAAGAATGCAAAAAGAGATTTAGATTACGCATGCCAACATATTGACAGTATCAGGGCTAGTCATAGCAATCTACTCGATACATTGTACGAGCTTGAATCAAAAATTGAAACAAGAAGTCGTTATGGATTTATACATGGGGAACTCGGCCCTGATCATGTATTAATTAATGACAAACTAGAACCTTATTTGATTGATATCGAAGGAGCCGAGTTCTTTGATATTGAGCATGAGCACAGTTTTTTGCAGTTTCGATTTGGGGGTTATTATCGATATTTAAAGAATGATACTCTCGACCCCAACAGGATGTTATTCTATCGATTCCATCATCATATATCCTTAACTTCAGGCGGGTTGAGATTGCTTCACAGAGGATTTCCGAATCAACAATTTGCAAAAGATCTAACCGATCACCATTCCCGTTGTGCACTGCGTTTTATTGAAGGTTGAACTTATGTCATTAAAAATTTAAAGATAGATAGGAGTTAAATACAATGATAAAAGGTTTCGGAGGAATATTTTGGAGAACTAAAAATCTTGATGTTATAAAAAAATGGTATAGTGAAGTGTTGAAGATTGAAATAGAAAATTGGAACGGGACTGTGATTAAACCCGAATTAGGAACTGAGACTATCTTTTCTTTCTTTGCCGAGAATGACAGTTATTTTCCTACAGAACAACAAGTGATGTTAAATTTCCAAGTACATAATCTAAACGAGACTATTCAGCATCTTGAACAAATTGGTGTACCTCTTGAAAAGAAAGAAGAGATTAGTGAATTTGGAAAGTTTATTTGGATTAAAGATCCTGAAGGACGACTGATTGAGCTTTGGGAGAAATAGTGAATTTTAATCATTTGCTATTAAGCTAACGGATGCTTTAGTTCAATAAAAAAAGTTGATTCCTTTGAAGTGCACCTCCGATTATTAGATACAGTCTAACAATCGGAGGTGCACTTTTTTAATCTATCCAACTTAGTATAAGCCTATCGATTTATTAATAATATCAATCTATCAATAAATTACAATCATCTTAAATGACTGAATTTTCCATAAATTAAAGGTTATCCCCCAAACAACCTCGAACATTGTAATAAACATACATAAGGAGGTTGAGCTATTTTGTTTCGTTCATTTACAAATGGATGTGTTGCCCTTGTGCAGCGTTTCTTACCAGAACCGTTTATTTTATCATGTTTATTAACTGTTTTTGTTATCTTTTTCGGCATGTTTGCAACGCACCAAACACCTGTAGAAATGATTAATCACTGGGGTAATGGAATTTGGGGACTTCTCGCTTTTTCTATGCAGATGGCTCTTGTACTCGTGACAGGATCTGCATTAGCAAACGCTCCTCTTATTAAAAAAGGATTAACGAAAGCAGCGAAACTACCGAAAACAAATGGACAAGGTATTATTGCAATTTCAATCGTAAGTTTACTAGGAGCATACATAAACTGGGGATTTGGTATTGTTGTATCTGTTTTATATGCAAAAGAAGTGGCAAGACAATTAGAAGGTTTAGATTATAGGTTAGCAATTGCTTCTTCCTACTCTGGATTTCTCATTTGGCATGCAGGTCTGTCTGCTTCTATCCCTCTTACATTAGCAACAGGAGGCGAAACGTTAATCAAAACGACCGCTGGGAGTATTAAAGAAGCGATTCCAATAACAGAAACGTTATTCTCACCATACGCACTCGTGCCAGTTATTATTTTTCTCGTTACGATGCCTCTCATTAACCGGGCCATGCATCCAGATGAAAAACATACGATAACTGTAGATCCTAGCGTATTCCATGAAGAGGCTGCCGCTCAAGAAGTAGAGCAAAAAACATTCGCTGAAAAAATGGAAAATAGTATGATTATTACACTTTGCATCGGATTATTAGGTCTTATTTATATTTTTAACTATTTTAGTA
>NZ_JBFPJH010000218.1:0-5534 GCF_040838255.1 Bacillus sp. C30
TTATGTTTCCAACCAGAAAACTGATAAAAAATCTTTAGGATTGTAACTTTTTCGTTATTTGCATCCTTCCAGGACTTAAACCAAGTATCAATTCCGTTGAAATTTTGTTCCGCAGCTTGCATTACTTCCACAGATATTAATTCCTGTCTTTTTATCCCGATTCGGTTATCAGTCGGATCAAGATAGATATTTGCGCCTGATTTCCAAATTGCACTTATGATTTCTAATACTTGCATGGTAGTAGTTTCACTCCCCACCTTCCATATTCAGTTATGTAGTTTTTCATTCTTTGATGTTTAACGCCCATATTAAATTTTTTTAGTTGATTATTTAACTTAATCTTCGTTAATGGTTTTAGGTTATAAAACTTGCAATACTTTAGATATCGTTCATATAAATCCTCATTCTTTTCGAAGTTCTTAATATCTTTAACTAAATTTCCTTCTATGAACTTTTCCATAAAAACTCACCCACTTTACTAATCGTGTTACGGAAATCATCGTATTTTACTCAAAAAACACCTTAAATTACGCTTTTTTTCATTTAGTAACACACCATAACCCTTACAGCCACAAGGGTTTACCCCACTTCGTGTTACTGGTGTTACCGTCTGTCGGAATCGCGCGCTATATATACTATATATATTTATTTATTTTTTATAGATAATGATATTAAGTAACAAAAGTAACAACAAAGGTATAAAAAGTACCTTGAACCCTTGATACATAAGGGTTTCAAGAGATTTTAAACGTGTTTTTTTTAGTAACACTTTCGCTATTTTCATCGTTTTTCAGTAACTTTTGCTTCATAAAAGTATTTTTTCGCTCCATTAAAGTAACACCCTTAATGAAAAACTTATTTCGATTCCCGCGTTCCCGTTTGAATCCTTGCGTTTCTAAAATTCGGTAAAATGCTCTATTTTTTAATTGATGTTCACCATTTCTGAAACACCAATTCGCATAAACTTCATATAAGTCTTTCGCTTCAATCTGAACATCTTCTCTTTTGCAACAACATTCGAACATGAACGGCCCGAGTATATCCATTTCCTCTTTATAATCACCTGTTGCTTTCATTACAATGGCTGGATCGTTTAGTCCCAACTGCTGCCACTTCAAGCAACCCTCAATGGCCCAATTCAGAATGCCTGGCATTTCAAGACTTAACTTTTCAGGTAGCTTTTTATCACGTTTTTCCTTTGGTAACTGTAGATTGAATGGAATCAAGCGAATACGTCTCCAAATCCCTTCATCTACGCCTTTGATTACTGGCTTATGGTTTGTAGTAAAGAAAACTTTAAACTCAGGTATGAACTCAAAGAACTCTTGTCTAAGAAAACGCGCTAATACTGGCTCACCGCCTGTTATTTGCTTTACAAAGGCTTCTGATAGTTGTTCCCCATCTTCACTTTCAATCGCTGATACAAAGCGAGATCCAGCTAACCTAGCGATATCGTTATTAGCTCCAGTTTCTTTCTTTTTGATGAAAGTATCTGATTTAGCTTGTCTTCCATAGTCACCCATAATTTCCTTAATAATATTGATGAAAGTTGATTTTCCATTTGAACCTCCACCGATTAGGAAGACCATTATTTGTTCTGTAATTTCTCCAGTAAGGGAATAGCCGATTAACCGCTGCATGTATTCAGCCAACTCTTTATCCCCTTGGAATACCTGATCTAAGAAGGTAAGCCATTCTGGACATTTTGCATTTTTATCGAATGCAATATTAGTGATTTTAGTTAAACCAAGTTCTCGATCATGTTGCTGCAGCTTTCCTGTTTTTAAATCAACAATACCGTTTTCAACATTTAACAGGTATTTATGTTTATCGAATTCTGCACGTTCTCCTGGAACTAATGGCATAAGGTCTTTAATACTATTCATTCGGACATTCCTACGCTCACACATCCGCGCCCATTTCACTTCCGATTCATCATCTGATTTAGAAAGGCTGCGGAGTACTTTTGCTGTAATTCTTTCAATTTCTTTTTTCGTATCTACTCGCCAACGTTTCCCGTCCCATATATACCAACCAATATCACCAACAAACTTGATTACATGGCCATATTCATATGCGATACGTTCCGCATTTCCGAGTTCAGTTAATTTGAATTTCCTTTTTGGTTTGTCTTCCACAACTTCAGCTACATCTTCATGTATAAAATCAAATGAAAACTCTTCGAATTGCTGTTTGTTGTCTAAGATAGTTGTGGAGGTAGATGAAATAGCTTTCCCTATGGTTCTTTCACCGTATGTTTCATTTGTATCGCTAAAATGGATAACGTCCCATTTATCACGGATTAAGCTTGTTTCACGGAACATTGAATCCATTCGAGTTGCTGAATTACCTGTCCAAAAGGCAAGATGATTACATAAAGCAAGGTCACTCGCTGAATGATCATCATTTATTAAGTTGCCATTGTATAACGAACGAATTTCATCACCATTTTTACTACGGAACATTTTCTCCCATAGAGATTCATTTGAAATTTTGATTTCGTCTTTCTCAAATTCAGCTAAATTTACTCGTCCTTGAATATCGCTATCATCAAAATACTGTTCAAATACTTCTGCTAGTTCATCCGTGCGATCGTACACATCATTAGAATTTTCACGATTTCCTGTGAAAGTAAAGAAACGACCGTATGAGTAAATTTCTAAACCGTGCTTTGTATTTTTCCTTCCTGTACCTAAAACAGATTGTGGAAGACTACCTTTAATAATGATGTGGATGCCTTTTCCAGACGGTGAAAACTCTGTATAGCTGTCTAATGTATCGATAATTTCAGTTGAGAATGCATTTGTTTTTCCGTCCACAACACACTTATCTATGTCTATTCCGATGTAATTGTCCTGCCTACTAAACACGAACCCTATTCCGTCATATTCACCTTCTAAGTAAAATTTGACCGCTGTTGCAAATGTTGACCATGTACGCCTATTATTTGCTTGGGCCATTTCACCAGTGACTTGACACGGAACTTTTGTCTGCTTACCATTTCGTGTTTCGAACTTCCACAAAATCCATTGAGGAAGGGCCTTTAATTCGGCAGGAATTTCATTAAAATTGTATGGATTCTTTTTCATTTCGCCCTCCGATTAGCTTTTTAGGGTATAAAAAAGAGAAGTCGGTTAAAACCAACCTCTCTATTTAGTTATTAGAACGGTAAATCTGCATCGCCAATAGTCACTGGAGATTGCTGTTGTGGAGCGTTAACCTCAGATGCTCTGTAACTAGAAGCTTTCGGGAATTCGCGTCCATCGTCTTGTTTTTTATGCGTAACATAGATAATTAAATTTTCCCCATATACATCCTTCGCCATTTGTTCTATCGTTGCAGGAGCGTAGTTATTAGGCATTCCGCAAGCTAAGAAGAATGATTTAGCAAGTCCTTTCGCTGTTGGATGTTCAAAAGTAAACGTGTTGTATAAAACTTTTGCACCTTGATGATTTTGTGGTACATCACTACGAATCTCAAAATCTATTTCAAGTTTAGGTTTTCCGCTCGACTTAGCAATTTCACCTTTAGCATTAGTTACAGTTACTTCGTATTCGCCTTTAGCAATAATCCCAAACCCTTTTACTTCTTCTACTTCGTCCATTTTGAAAAATGACATTTAAATCTCTCCCTTTTATTTGTTTTATTTAATTTGTGGATGACACGATTAATTCTTCTTGTACACAACCTAAACGCGCATCTAAATGATTCTTAGCAAAAACGCTTTGATTACCTTCTAAAACAAATCCTCTTGTTCCATCTGCCTTTTTGACCAATTGACCAACAACATGAACAATTCCCATAATGTGATTAACGATCTTATCCCGAATATCTGGAATGAATTGTGTGTATTGCTGACCATCATCATGAGTGATATTTCTTGTTGTCTCCCAAGCTGTGAAAATAACATTTGCATCTAATGAATTAAATGTTTCTACTACCTTTAAAAGATGGTTATCTAGTAGGGCGTAGTCCTTTAATTCCGGCATACCGCTTTTTGTATTTTCGCCTTTTTTAAGCAACCATAGCTTTTGGTAATGTGTTAGGTTATCGATAAAGATATTGTCATACTTACCAATGTTTGCTTTTGCGAGTCCGTAAAACTGTAGAATGCTATCATGTGGATTTTCACCATTAACTTTAGCTACATCTACATTTTCGTAACCTGATAACACTTGGCTTGTCCCATCAATATCAAGGACCAATGTTTTACCTGGTAACAACCCAGCAACCGTTGTTTTACCGTTGCCTGGCTTTGAATAGATAATGATTTTCGCTTTTTTACTTTTGGTAATTGCAGCACCGTTTGTGATTTCCAATTGATTCACTCCTTCGCCATGCTTTTTAGAACAAAAATGGAAGCTTCGATGTCCTTGATTTTGCTTTCGGTGTCTCGGATATTTTGTTCTACAATTGGTCTCTTTTCTATTAACCTCTCTAATTCTCGCTTATACTCACTTAATCTTCGCTGTTCCACAGATAATGATTTCTCTAATTCTTCAATCCCCGCATTCAAAATGGAACCACCTCTTGTTCTTTACTTAATTCGGATATCTCTAATAAAACTTGTAGCCCATATTCATAGGCAATCACTATACAAATAGATTCAGAATCACTACAACGCTTGTATCGAGCGATGAGGAACCTTAAAATGGATATCTCATTTTCTAGTTTTTGTTGTAAACTCATCCCATCCACCTGCCATTCTTTCTTGGAATCCTAAAATAGAAAGTAAATATGGAACAGCATTCTCCTTAAGTAACATTTCCCCATCGGAAGAAACAAGGATATCGTCCTCCAGAAAGACATCACTCCCGCAAATATCTTTGAACGGAATGAGTTCCTCTTCCTGTGGATCACAAATGCCATACCCGTTATGTAAAACCATTGGGTTTTCTATCATGTGTCATTCCTCCCTCCCCATATTTCAACAACTTTTTTATACTGTTGTCGTTTTAAGAACCTTTTTCTTGTTTTACATGGAACACTTTTCTGTTATAGTAAGGTGAAGGCATTTTTTCAAAAGTGTAAGCGAGTCTCACGCCTGTGCACATTCAAGTAGCGTTTCTACAAAAAGTCCTATTTTATAGGGATTTTTTGCGTTCATCTTACGTACACTTTACAAATGCTATATGTTATACTCCGTTGTCCTTCTCACTACTACGCCATTTAGTTCGCTAGCAATCTTCTTTGCCGTATCATAATCAAATTCCATCGCATCCCTCACACCTTCAGATATCATTAGTGGCTTTTCATATCCAACAAATCTGTTCCCCACCATAACTAGGTAAGCCGTTTGCACACTCAATTTCTTATTCATCCTACATCGTACCTTTCATTTCAGAGTTTTTGAGTTTCTTCCATGTCAAATCTCTAACGAGTGTCTTGTGTACATCTACTAATCCATTTGGTATATCATCGATAGAGCGTAAACTTAACTGCTTTTTCACATATGAAGTAATCTGGCACATCACCTGCATCGTTTCACGTTTCATACGCTCTGCCAATTTCTTTTCAATCTCACCTTTTGTTCC
>NZ_JBFPJH010000219.1:0-5513 GCF_040838255.1 Bacillus sp. C30
AAACGAGACAGATGTCTCATTTTGTCCACTTTTTTATTATGAAAGAAAAGAGAAAACCTATTAAATCAGGGATTAGAATTTGGCACAGTACTTGCAATATAAAAGATGAACAAGAAAATAGGAGGGCTGGACATGTTAAAAACAACTGAAAGTAAAGGGAATGAAATTACGAAAGAACAAGCTCGTTGGATGTATGAAAAAATGTTAGAGATTCGTAAGTTTGAAGACAAGGTGCATGAATTGTTCGCGCAAGGCGTTCTGCCAGGTTTCGTTCATTTATACGCTGGTGAAGAAGCAGTAGCAGTTGGTGTATGTGCCCACTTAACAGATAGTGACAGTATTACAAGTACGCATAGAGGTCACGGCCATTGTATCGCAAAAGGTTGTGATTTAAATGGCATGATGGCCGAACTTTTTGGGAAAGCGACAGGGTTATGTAAAGGTAAAGGTGGTTCAATGCATATTGCCGATTTAGATAAAGGAATGCTTGGTGCAAATGGGATTGTAGGCGGAGGTTTTCCACTTGCTTGCGGTTCAGCATTAACAGCTAAATATAAAGGAACGAAAGATGTAAGTGTTTGCTTCTTCGGTGACGGAGCAAATAATGAAGGAACATTCCATGAAGGGGTTAATTTAGCAGCGATTTGGAAGTTACCAGTTATTTTTATCGCAGAAAATAACGGTTACGGTGAAGCAACAACATTTGAATATGCTTCTAGTTGTAACTCTATTGCTGATCGTGCAAAAGCATATAACATTCCGGGTGTTCAAGTAGATGGAAAAGATCTATTAGCAGTATATAAAGCGGCGGAAGAGGCTGTTGAGCGTGCACGTAATGGCGGTGGCCCAACTTTAATTGAATGCATGACATATCGTAATTACGGTCATTTTGAAGGAGAAGCACAAACGTATAAAACAGCGGAAGAAAAAGAAGAACATTTAAATGAAAAAGATGCGATTGTGCATTTCCGCAAGCATTTAATTCATGAAGCTTTATTAACGGAATCCGAACTTGTGGATATGGAAAAGGCAGTAGATGAAGCAGTACAAAAATCAATTGAATTTAGTGAAAACAGTCCATATCCAGAGGATGAAGAATTATTAAAAGATGTATACGTTTCTTACAAATAAGAGGAGGGTGAAAAATAATGACTAGAACAGTAAGTATGTCAACTGCAATTAATGAAGCGATGAAAATATCAATGCGTCGTGATGAAAACGTAATTTTAATCGGAGAAGATGTTGCAGGCGGTGCACAAGTGGATCACTTGCAAGATGATGAAGCATGGGGCGGTGTACTCGGTGTTACGAAAGGACTTGTACAAGAATTTGGTCGAAATCGTATTTTAGATACTCCAATTTCAGAAGCGGGTTATATGGGAGCGGCGATGGCAGCTGCTGCAACAGGTTTACGTCCGATAGCTGAATTAATGTTTAATGATTTTATCGGTAGTTGTCTTGATCAAGTATTAAACCAAGGTGCAAAGTTCCGCTATATGTTCGGTGGAAAAGCGAAAGTGCCAGTTACAGTACGTACGATGCACGGTGCTGGATTTAGCGCAGCGGCACAGCATTCACAAAGTTTATATGCGTTATTTACGAGCATTCCAGGTATAAAAGTTGTCGTTCCTTCCACTCCTTATGACGCAAAAGGCTTATTATTAGCGGCAATTGAAGATGACGATCCAGTAATCTTCTTTGAAGATAAAACACTTTACAATATGAAAGGCGAAGTACCAGAAGGGCACTATACAATTCCTTTAGGAAAAGCAGATATTAAACGTGAAGGTTCTGATGTAACAATCGTTGCAATTGGAAAACAAGTTCATACAGCACTTGCAGCTGCAAAGCAATTATCGGAAAAAGGACTCGAAGTAGAAGTAATCGATCCACGTTCTTTATCACCGCTGGATGAAGATACGATTTTAGCATCTGTTGAAAAAACGAATCGCCTGATTGTTATTGACGAAGCAAATCCAAGATGTAGTATCGCAACAGATATTGCGGCAATTGTAGCGGATAAAGGATTCGATTTGTTAGATGCACCTATTAAACGAATTACAGCACCACATACACCAGTTCCGTTTTCGCCACCACTTGAAAAGTTATATTTACCAACGCCGGAGAAAGTAATTGAAACTGTATCAGAAATGATCGGAGACCAATCTTTATTACATGTGTAATGAAACGATGAGAAGGGAGAGAGAAACATGGCTGTAGAAGTTGTAATGCCGAAGTTAGGTATGGCGATGAAAGAAGGTATTATTACGAGCTGGAATATTAAAGCAGGTGATAATGTAGAAAAAGGTGAACTAATTGCTAGTATTAACTCGGAAAAAATCGAAACTGAAATAGAAGCACCAGCTGATGGAACTGTTCTTGATATAGCTGTAAGTGAAGATGAGGGAGTGCCGCCGGGTACTGTAATTTGCTACATCGGTAAACCGGACGAAAAAGTAGAAGTTCATGAAAACATACATGTTGTAGAAGAAAAAGCATCTAATCCAGAACCTAAAAAGGTACAACATCCAGAACCATATGCGATAGATGTGACGAAGCAAAGAGTTAAAATATCTCCAGTAGCAAAGAAAATTGCAAAAACTGAAAATCTCGATATTAGATCATTAATTGGTACAGGACCTGGCGGAAGAATTACAAAGGTAGATGTATTAAAGGCGCTTGAAGAAAGAGTAGC
This sequence comes from Bacillus sp. C30, assembly GCF_040838255.1. Classification (NCBI taxonomy): domain Bacteria; kingdom Bacillati; phylum Bacillota; class Bacilli; order Caryophanales; family Bacillaceae; genus Bacillus; species Bacillus sp. C30. The sequence goes on from NZ_JBFPJH010000219.1 coordinate 2,696, forward strand.
AATTCCAGAAGTACTTGAACAAGAAGAAAGTAAAGTCATTCCTATTACTGGTATGCGAAAAGCAATTGCGAACCGTATGCATGCAAGCTTACAAAATAGTGCGCAATTAACATTAACGATGAAAGTAGATGTTACAGATTTAGTTGCTTTACATAAAGAAATAGCGGAAGTTGTACAAAAACGATACGATAACAAACTAACTATTACTGATTTCGTTTCTCGTGCTGTTGTATTAGCGCTAAGAGAGCATAAAGAAATGAACAGCGCGTATATAAATGATGTCATTCATCAATTTGAACATGTTCATTTAGGTATGGCGGTCGCGTTAGAAAAAGGATTAGTCGTTCCAGCTATTCGCTTTGCTAATAATCTATCTTTAGTAGAGTTATCTAAAGAGATTAAAAATGTGGCACAAAAGGCACGAGCAGGCAGTTTAAGTAGTGATGATATGCAAGGGACAACATTTACAATTAGTAATTTAGGTAGCTTCGGTATTGAATATTTTACGCCAGTATTAAATACACCTGAAACTGGTATTTTAGGTGTAGGTGCAATTGAACATGTTCCTGTATATAAAGGGAAAAAATTAAGAAAAGGAAGTATGTTACCTTTAAGTTTAACATTCGATCATCGTGTACTAGACGGTGCACCAGCAGCTGCATTTTTACGCACAATTAAACGTTATTTAGAAGAACCTGTAACAATTCTTTTATAAAGAGAAGGTGAGAAAATGAGTAATTTAGTTGTTATTGGGGGCGGACCTGCTGGTTATGTAGCGGCAATTACCGCGGCTCAAAATGGAAAAGATGTCACTCTTATTGATGAAGCTGATCTTGGCGGGACTTGTTTAAATGTCGGTTGTATGCCTACGAAATCATTGTTAGAAAGTGCGGAAGTATACGATATTGTTAATCATGCGAATCGTTTTGGAGTATTAGTAGATAAGCAGAATATATCAATTGATTGGAAACAAATACAGACGAGAAAATCACAAATTGTTACGCAACTCGTACAAGGTATACAATATTTAATGAAGAAAAATAAAATAAAAGTTATACAAGGTAAAGCGAAATTTGAAACGGATCACCGTGTGCGAGTTACACATGGTGATAAAGAAGATGTAGTAGTTGGAGACCAGTTTATTATAGCGGCAGGATCAGAACCAACTGAATTACCTTTTGCTCCATTTGATGGGAAGTGGATTTTAAATAGTAGTCATGCAATGTCCCTAGAAAATATACCAAAATCATTATTAATCGTTGGTGGTGGTGTAATAGGTTGCGAGTTTGCAAGCATTTATAGTCGTCTTGGAACAAAAGTTACGATTGTTGAAATGGCATCGCAATTATTACCTGGTGAAGATGAAGATATCGCACAAATTTTAAGGGAGAAACTAGAAAATGATGGCGTAAAAATATTTACAGGAGCGGCTTTAAAAGGATTAAATAATTATAAGAAGCAGGCTTCATTTGAATATGAAGGAAGTATCCAAGAAGCCAACCCGGAATCCATTCTCGTTTCTGTAGGTCGAAAACCACGTGTACAAGAATTAGCTTTAGAAAAAGCAGGCATTCAATTTTCAAATAAAGGAATTTCTGTGAATGAACATATGCAAACAAATAGATCACATATTTACGCAGCGGGTGATGTGATTGGTGGAATACAGCTTGCTCACGTTGCCTTCCATGAAGGAACGACAGCGGCATTACACGCGAGCGGAGAAGATGTGAAAGTAAACTATCATGCTGTACCTCGCTGTATTTATACAGCTCCAGAAATTGCTAGTGTCGGTTTAACAGAAAAAGGAGCAAGAGAGCAATACGGTGACATCCTCATCGGAGAATTCGCATTTACAGCGAACGGAAAAGCGCTTATTATTGGAGAACAAACGGGGAAAGTAAAAGTTATTGTGGAACCTAAATATCAAGAAATTGTAGGGATTTCTATTATCGGTCCTCGTGCAACCGAACTAATCGGACAAGGAACGGTGATGATTCATACAGAAGTAACCGCTGATATAATGAGAGATTATATTGTAGCACATCCAACTTTATCTGAAGCAATCCATGAAGCATTATTGCAGGCGGTGGGACATGCTGTACATGCTTGAAGGTAAAAAGACCAGTCTAATATGACTGGTCTTTTTAGTAAATAATATTTAAGTAGCAATATGTATAAAAAGATACTAGAAAAATCACTATACTCTCATGTTTTTTTAATCGATGAGAGTATAGTGATTTTGAAACTTCTTCACTTATTTAATTGAAATGCGCTGTTACTATTTAATTTCAATAGCTGAAGTTATATCGTTCCAATCTGCAGCTAAATTAGCAGTTTGACCATACCAATCAGAGTGTCTAAAGGAGACACCTTTTCCATATCCTTGAGTTGAAGAATGTTCCCATAGCGTTGTTGAATAACTTGCAGAAGGTGAAGCTGTACTTACAGAAGAAATTCTGTCGTTCCAGCTAGAAGGTAGGTTTTTAAAGCCACTGCTCCAATAAATATACTGTCCACCTTTATTTTGATGCTCATAAAAATCGGTACTACCAGCACCACTACCTAAAGGGTTAATTTGATTTTTAAGTGCCTTTTTATCCTTTTCAATAAAAGCATTCAATGTTTCTCTGCTAGTAAAGCCATAAGCTAACCAATCTCCATTTTCATTTTGCTTAGGTAGTACCATAGTAATTTGGATGTCTTTTTTTGATTGATCGCTTAATTTTGTAAATGAATTAACATTCTTTTCATCAACTTTTAAATAATCAAATGTTTTAATTGTATAATCTTTTTCTGCAGCACTTACTACTTCTAATCC